>NZ_CADEAU010000117.1 GCF_902825405.1 Micromonospora maritima
CGGGCCGAGCCGCCGCGCCGGGAGCCGGACCCCCGGGATCCGCGCGGCGGTCGCCGGGACGACCGGGGCGGCCAGTACGGACCCGTCTCCGGCAGTCGGGACTACCGCGGCGACCGCTACTGAGACGACGTACGGCAGAGGGGGTGTGACCGGTACCGGTCACACCCCCTCTGCCGTCAGCGGGTCAGATCCGACGCAGCACCGCGACCACGCGGCCCATGATGGTGGCGTCGTCACCGGGGATCGGGTCGAAAGCCGGGTTCTGCGGCATCAGCCAGACGTGCCCGTCGCGCCGCCGGTAGGTCTTCACGGTCGCCTCGCCGTCGAGCATGGCCGCCACGATGTCGCCCACCTCGGCGTTGGGCTGCTGGCGGACGACCACCCAGTCGCCGTCGCAGATCGCCGCGTCGAGCATCGAGTCACCCTTGACCTGGAGCATGAAGACCTCGCCCTCGCCGACCAGCTCGCGGGGGAGGGGGAAGATGTCCTCCACCGCCTGCTCGGCGAGGATCGGGCCACCGGCGGCGATCCGGCCCAGCATCGGCACGTACGCCGGCGCGGGGCGCTGGGCGCGGGCGGCCTCGTCGTCGGCGTCGCTCGGCGCGCGGACGTCGACGGCGCGCGGCCGGTTCGGGTCGCGGCGCAGGAAGCCCTTCTTCTCCAGCTCCTTGAGCTGGTAGGCGACGCTGGACGGGGAGACCAGGCCGACCGCCTCGCCGATCTCGCGCACGCTCGGCGGGTAGCCGTGGCGCTCCACCCAGGTGCGGATGAACTCCAGGATCCGGCGCTGACGGGCGGTCAGGTCGACGGTCGTCGGGTCGGGGAAGCTGCTGACCACCGGCGTCACCGGTCGTACCGCCGCCGGCTGGGCGGCGCGGCTGCGCGCGGTGCGGGGGCGTCGGGTCGCCGGCGGCCCCGCCCCGTCGATCGGCTGCGGGTTCTTCTGCCGGCTGGCCCGGTCCTCGGTCACGTCCGTCCTCCCTGGTCGGCGCTGGGTGCCTCGTCGGCTCGTGGTGCGTGTGGATCTGACCGTATAGGTGAGATCGGCCATTTTCAAACATCTGTACGACGTGGCGTCGGCGTGTCGCGTCGAAATCCTGGATTTCCGAACGGCTGTTCTGATAAATGGTACGTCGCACTCGAACGGATGTTCCATCCCGCCTGCCGGGGCGGGGTGCGGCGTGGGTCAGATCGGAGCCGGCGCGAACAGTTCCTCCAGCCAGCCCGGGACGGCGGCGGAGTAGTCGGCGGAGGCGCGGTCGGTGATCGGCAGGGCCCGTCGCCAGGACAGCGAGCGGCTGACCGTCGTGACGGTCGTCGCCAGGGCGGCCGCCTCCCGCAGGGCGGCGCGGTCGTGCCGGTCGGTCCACGCCTCCAGGTACGCGTCCCGCAGCCGGAGCAGTGCCGGGTCGCCGGCGGACAGGTCGAAGGCGTGCGCGACCGAACGCAGCGTCACCAGCAGCGTGCCGAAGGGGTGGGCGAGGGAGGCGTCACCCCAGTCGAAGAATCGTGGGCCGCCGGCGGCGACGAAGATGTTGCCGTCGTGCAGGTCGTCGTGCTGGACGGCGGGGCCGATCCCGAGATCAGCGAGTCGCCGGCAGTCCCGGGCGTAGCGGTCGGCGTGGGCGCGTAGTCGGGCGAGGGTCTCCGGGGTGAGCCCACCCTCCCGGCCCAGCAGCAACGAGTCGGTGTCGTCCAGCAGGTCGGTGAACAGTCCCGGCAGCACCTCCGGCCGGTGGTCGGGCAGGCCGAGGGCGAGCAGCTCGCCGGCGTGCGCGGCGCTCGCCCGCTGGAGGTCGGCGTAGGCGGGCAGGATCCGCTCCCAGTGGCGCGGATCGGGGTCGGCGGCCAGCACGTGCCGCAGGGTGCGGCCGCCCTCCGGCAGCAGGGACCAGCCCCGGCCGGCGTCCACCGCCAACGGATCCGGCACGCGGCCGGGGGCCAGGCGGGACAGTGCCGCCGAGACGCCGGCCTCGTACCGGGTGCCGGCGCTGTTGGCCTTGAACCAGGCGTCGCCGTCGTCGGTGGGCACGCGCCACACCACGGACCACGGACGCACGCGCTCCTCCGTCGGCCCGGCGACCCTCCGGCCGTGCCGGCCGAGCTGCTCCGCCACCCAGCGGGCGGCGGACTCCCGCCATCCCGGTGCGTCCCACCCGGTGGCCGTCCCGTCTGCGTTCACGACGGCAAGCTAGCCCGTGGGTGTCGGTCGGGCGAGGCGTTTTCGGTCGAACGGGTGTTCCATCCCGGTGTGCCGTGACCGGTGGTAGGTGGTCGCCGTTGGGCTCCTCGGTGAGGTGGGTGGAGACGTGATCCTGATGACGCGCCGGACACGCCGACCAACTTGACCTCGCTAGTGGGACGGCATACGGTCAACCCCTAGATGTAGTAGTCACATGGGCGTAAGTTGCCTACAGGTTGGGTTCAACTACCGAACGCACTCCCGCATCGCGCACCCGGCGACGGTCATCGAAGGATGGCTCCGCCGTGTCGACGCGTGCCCGGGGGTCGGTGGGTGTGCCCGCGGTCGATGGAGGAGGTCGGGCGATGCGGTGTCCGTACTGCCGGCACGCCGACTCCCGGGTCGTCGACTCGCGGGAGGCCGACGACGGCCAGCTCATCCGGCGGCGGCGGTCCTGCCCGGAGTGCGGCAAGCGGTTCACCACCGTCGAGGAGGCGGTGCTCGCGGTGGTCAAGCGCAGCGGGGTGACCGAGCCGTTCAGCCGCACGAAGATCATCGGCGGGGTGCGCAAGGCGTGCCAGGGCCGGCCGGTCGACGACGACTCGATCGCGCTGCTGGCACAGAAGGTCGAGGAGACCGTCCGCGCCAGGGGGGCCGCCGAGATCCCCAGTCACGACGTGGGCCTGGCCATCCTCGGCCCGCTGCGTGACCTGGACGAGGTGGCCTACCTGCGGTTCGCCAGCGTCTACCGGTCCTTCGACTCGCTCGCCGACTTCGAGCGCGAGATCGAGACGCTGCGGTCCGCCGCGCGCGCCCGGGAGGGCGCCGGTGCCGGAGCGGCCGAGGCCGCCGGCGCGATCAGCTGACATTTCGAGTTTCCGACAGAGATAGAAGAGGCGCGGTGGGTGACCGCGCCGACGAGGGGGGCGAGGGCGTGACGACCAGCAAGTCACGGAACAAGGCCGGGGCGGGGCTGAAGATCGAGCGCGTCTGGACGACCGAGGGGGTGCATCCCTACGACGAGGTCGCCTGGGAGCGCCGCGACGTCGTGATGACGAACTGGCGGGACGGCTCGATCAACTTCGAGCAGCGCGGGGTGGAGTTCCCCGAGTCCTGGTCGGTCAACGCGGCCAACATCGTGACCACCAAGTACTTCCGGGGCGCGGTGGGGACCCCGGAGCGGGAGTGGTCGCTCAAGCAGCTCATCGACCGGGTGGTGGACACCTACCGCACCGCCGGCGAGGAGTACGGCTACTTCGCCTCCCCGGCCGACGCCGAGGTGTTCGCGCACGAGCTGACCTGGATGCTGCTGCACCAGGTGTTCAGCTTCAACTCGCCGGTCTGGTTCAACGTCGGCACGCCGTCGCCGCAGCAGGTCAGCGCGTGCTTCATCCTCTCCGTCGACGACTCGATGGACTCCATCCTCGACTGGTACAAGGAGGAGGGGCGGATCTTCCAGGGCGGCTCGGGCGCCGGGGTCAACCTCTCCCGCATCCGGTCCTCCAAGGAGCTGCTCTCCTCCGGCGGCACCGCCTCCGGCCCGGTCAGCTTCATGCGCGGCGCGGACGCGTCCGCCGGCACCATCAAGTCCGGTGGCGCCACCCGGCGGGCGGCCAAGATGGTCATCCTCGACGTGGACCACCCGGACATCGAGGAGTTCGTGGCGACCAAGGCGCGCGAGGAGGACAAGATCCGCGCGCTGCGGGACGCCGGCTTCGACATGGACCTGGGCGGCGCCGACATCGTCAGCGTGCAGTACCAGAACGCCAACAACTCGGTCCGCGTCTCCGACGAGTTCATGACCGCGGTGGAGAACGGCGGCGGCTTCGACCTGCGCGGCCGGCTCGACGGGCAGACCATCGAGACGATCGACGCCAAGAAGCTGTTCCACACCATCTCGCAGGCGGCCTGGGAGTGCGCCGACCCGGGCCTGCAGTACGACGACACGATCAACGACTGGCACACCTGCCCGGAGACCGGGCGGATCACCGCGTCGAACCCCTGCTCGGAATACCTGCACCTGGACAACTCCTCGTGCAACCTGGCCTCGCTGAACCTGATGAAGTTCCTCCGCGCCGACGGTGGCTTCGAGGTGGAGAAGTTCGTCAGGTCGGTCGAGTTCGTCATCACCGCGATGGACATCTCGATCTGCTTCGCCGACTTCCCGACCGAGAAGATCGGTGAGACCACCCGCGCCTACCGGCAGCTCGGCATCGGGTACGCCAACCTGGGCGCGCTGCTGATGGCCTCCGGCCTGCCCTACGACTCGGAGCAGGGCCGGGAGGTGTCCGCCGCGATCACCTCGCTGATGACCGGCACCGCCTACCGCCGCTCCGCCGAGCTGGCCGGCATCGTCGGCCCGTACGACGGCTACGCCCGCAACGCCGAGCCGCACAAGCGGGTCATGCGCAAGCACGCCGCCGCCAACGACAGCATCAAGCCGACCGGCACCGTGGCCACCGCCGTGCAGCGTGAGGCGACCAAGCAGTGGACGCTCGGCAACAAGCTGGGCGACAAGAACGGTTGGCGCAACTCGCAGGCCAGCGTGCTCGCCCCGACCGGCACCATCGGCCTGATGATGGACTGCGACACCACCGGCGTCGAGCCGGACCTGGCGCTGGTGAAGTTCAAGAAGCTGGTCGGCGGCGGCTCGATGCAGATCGTCAACCAGACCGTGCCGCGCGCCCTGCGCAGCCTCGGCTACCCCGAGGAGCAGGTCGAGGCGATCGTCGAGCACATCGCCGACCACGGGCACGTGGTGGACGCCCCCGGCCTGAAGCCGGAGCACTACCCGGTCTTCGACTGCGCCATGGGTGAGCGGTCGATCGCGCCGATGGGCCACGTGCGGATGATGGCGGCGGTCCAGCCGTTCATCTCCGGCGCCATCTCCAAGACGGTCAACATGCCGGAGCAGGCGACCGTCGCGGACGTCGAGAAGATCTACTTCGAGGGCTGGAAGCTCGGCCTGAAGGCGCTGGCGATCTACCGCGACAACTGCAAGGTGGGCCAGCCGCTGTCGGCCGCCAAGCCGAACAAGGCCACCGCCGAGACCCAGGCCCCGGCCGCCGAGGTCGAGAAGGTCGTGGAGAAGGTCGTCGAGTACCGCCCGGTGCGCAAGCGGCTGCCGAAGAAGCGCCCGTCGCAGACGGTCTCCTTCTCGGTCGGCGGCGCGGAGGGCTACCTCACCGCCTCGTCCTACCCGGACGACGGCCTCGGCGAGGTCTTCCTCAAGATGTCGAAGCAGGGCTCGACGCTGGCCGGCGTGATGGACGCCTTCTCGGTGGCCATCTCCATCGGTCTCCAGTACGGCGTCCCGCTGGAGACGTACGTCAGCAAGTTCACCAACATGCGCTTCGAGCCGGCCGGCATGACCGACGACCCGGACGTGCGGATGGCCGCCTCGGTGATGGACTACATCTTCCGTCGCCTGGCGCTGGACTTCCTGCCGTACGAGCGTCGCGCCGAGCTGGGCATCTTCACCGCCAAGGAGCGGGCCGCCCAGCTCCGGGCCGAGGCGGAGGCGGAGGCGAGCGGTGCGGACCTCACCGCGATGGCCTCCTCCGCCCCGGTCGAGTCGCCCGAGCCGAAGACCGGCCCGGTCGCCCAGCCGGCGCAGGAGATGGCCGACGTCGCCGCCGTCAAGCCCGCCCCGGCCGTGGGTTCCAGCACCGAGCTGCTGGAGGCCGTGATCGGCAAGGCCGCCGACGCGCCGCTCTGCTTCACCTGCGGCACCAAGATGCGTCCGGCCGGTAGCTGCTACGTCTGCGAGGGCTGCGGCTCCACCAGCGGCTGCAGCTGACGTTCCACGGTTGCGCGAGCGCGGCGGGGATCTCCCCGCCGCGCTCGCGGCGTCTGATGATCCACTCCACTCCGGCGAGATGGCGGTGTCCAACCGCGCCCGACCCCGCCACCTCCCCGAGCTGGCGCGGGGCCCCGGGTCTCCGCGAGTCGCCGTCCCTGGAGCGAGTGCCATCTGGCGCGTCATGTCATCCACCAGTCGCAGGATGAGCTTGCGCGGCTCTGCCGGCCCGAGTGCTGCGGCCCCGACGCCGGCCCGACCCGTCGTAGGTGGGCACGGTCACAGACCACGCGGCGCGGGAAGCTGCGATGCTCCGGGGATGGCCACTGCCGACATCTATCTGGCGTTCGCCGACCGCGAGGCGAGCGGCGTGTCCCCGGCGTACGAACGGTTGTCGCGGGCCGTGGCGCGCGACCCGGAGCTGCTCGCGCTGCTCGACTCGCTGCCCCCGGCCAAGCGCCAGCCGAACCTGCTCTTCGGCGTGGTGCGGCTGGGCGGCGGGCCGGTGGACGACCCGGCGGCGTTCCGGGCGTACGTGTCGGCGCGCTGGCCGGAGATCGCGGCGCAGATGCGGGTCCGGGCGACGCAGACGAACGAGGCCGGCCGGTGCGCCGCGCTGCTGCCGGTGCTCGCCGCGCTGCCGCAGCCGTTGGCGCTGCTGGAGGTGGGTGCCTCCGCCGGGCTGTGCCTCTATCCCGACAGGTACGCCTACCGCTACGGCGACCGGCTGGTCGGCGACGGGGAGCCGGTGCTCGACTGCGCGCTCACCGGCGTCGCCCCGCCCGTGCGGCGGCCGGAGGTGGTGTGGCGGGCCGGGCTGGACGTGAACCCGCTCGACGTCACCGATCCGGCGGACCTGGCCTGGCTGGACGCGCTGATCTGGCCGGAGCACCGGCACCGACGGGAGCGGCTGCGCGCCGCGGCGGCGGTCGCCGGGACCGATCCGCCGCTGCTGCTCCGGGGTGACCTGGTCGACGACCTGCCGGCGCTGGCGGCGACCGCCCCGGCCGACGCCACGCTCGTCGTCTTCCACAGTTCGGTGCTCTACCAGGTGCCCCCGGCACGCCGGGCGGCCTTCACCGCGCTGGTACGGACGCTGCCCGGGCACTGGCTCGCCAACGAGGACCCGGCCGTGCTGCCGCACGCCGACCTGCCCGAGCCGCCCGCCGGCGGGTTCCACAACGTCCTCGCCCTGGACGGCCGCCCGCTCGCCTGGACCCGCGGCCACGGCCAGGCCGCGACTTGGATCGCCTGACCGGACCGGGTGCCCCGCCCGCGTCACGACCGGGTGGGGTCCGGCGCGGGCCGGGTGGGAGGATGGACCGATGATCGAGAGAATCGACACCGCAGAAAGCCGGTGACGTCGGGCGGTCTCCACGTCGCCGGGGTGTGGGGCGACGGCCCGTTCCGGGAGATCGGCGAACCCCGGCTCGCCGAGGTCTCGCCCGACGGCCGGCTGGTCGTCGCGGCCGGAGCGGTGGGCCACCCGCGCTGGCACGGCCACGACATGTCACGTCGCGCCGGGCCGGGACCCGGTTGGTACGCGCTGGGCGTGTACCGCACCGACGACCTCACCTGCCTCCACCAGGTGACCACCCGGTGGCCGGTCAACACGGTCGCCTTCCATCCCACCCTCCCGCTGGTCACCGTCGGCACCGGCGCGTACGACGGCGGTTGGGCCTACGAGGGTGAGCTGCTCCTGCTCCATCTGGACAGCGGGATCGTCACGCCACTGCTCCCGCATCCGCGTGAGGTGCGGCGCGTCGGGTGGCGGGATCCCCGAACCCTCGAACTCGTGCTGGCCGTCCCCTGCGACGCGGACGCGGCACGGTTCGGTACCACGTCGCTGGCCTGGTCCGTGGTCCGGGACGACTGGTCGCCGACCACCGGGACGTTGCGGCCACCGTTCGGCGTGGAGCCGGTGCCCACCCCACCCGGCCCCGAGCCGGCGGCCGCGGCAGCCGAGTTGGACCGGCTCGCCCGGCTGCGGGGACGCACCTGGACACCGCGCCGGCGGGTGTGGGCGGTGCGGGCGCTGTCCGCCGGGCGGGTGCTCGCCGCCCTCGACGGTGTGGGCCTCGAATGCTGGTCGGTCGACTCCGGAACGCTCATGTGGCAGGTGCCGACCGACGGTGCCGGGCACCAGATCCTGGTGCGGCCGGGGGAGGGCGCCGCGCTCACCCTGACCCAGACGCCGCCGCGCCGGCACGCCGGCCGGCCGGTCCACGACGCGGGCGTGCGGCACGAGGTGGACCTCGGCGGGGGCGAGCTACGCAGCACCGTCAGGCTCGCCGGCCGGATGGTCGCCACCGCCCGGGCGGACGGATGGTGGGCGCTGCGCGACGCGCGGTGGGACCCCCGCACCGCGCCGGGAGACGTCGTCGTCCACGCGCCGGACGGTTCCGTGGGAGGAGCCGCCCGGCTCGGCCACTACGACCCGCTCAACCACTTCTTCGACATCCGGTACGCGCCGGAGCTGCTGTTCCTGCGGGGCCGTGCGGACCCGCCCTGGCGGGACAAGTGGGTCGTCGCGGTCGACGCCGGCGGCCGGATCCGTCGGCTGTTCCGGCTGGAGTGGGACCCCACCCGTGCCAGCCACCTGTACGGCGGGTTCGGGGCGTATCTCGACGACCGCGACGGGCCGGCCCTGGTGCACACCGGAGCCGTGCACGACGGCGCGGGTCCGCTGCCGGGTCACGCCTTCGTGGTCAGGCGTGCGTACGACGGCGGCGCCGCGCGGTGGGTGTTCACCGCCGACCACCAGGCCACCGCGCTCGACGCCGGGGACGGCCGGGTGTACGTCGGGCTCAACTCGGGTGAGCTGGTGGTCCTCGACGCCGGGGACGGCACCGTGCGGCTGCGGCAGGAGCTGCGGGTACGCGGGCACCCCGTCGTGCCGCTCTCGCTGACCCGGGTGGCGTCCGGGCGTCTGGTGGTCGGCACGCTGGACGGCCGCCTCCTGGACTGTCGGATCGTCGGATGACCGGTCTGCCGGTGGTCACCCGGGGAGGGACCGGACCGCCTGGTCGAGCACCTCACGCAGGTCGGACTCGGCGCCGTCCGGAAGCGTCTGGGGCTGCACCACCTGGTAGGCGACCCGCACCTGGTAACGGTCGCCGCGCCAGGCCCAGGCGTCGAACCGGGTCTCGCCGCCGTCCCAGGGGCGCACCGCCGCGCACGACGTGTCGCCGGGGCCCGCCGTGGTCTGCTCGGCGGCGATCCGCGCGCACCGGTCCTGCCGCCACGCCTTGTCGTACATGCCCTCGGCGTCGACGGACACGGTGACGACCAGGTCGCCCCGCATCGAGGTGCCGCTGGTCAGGTCAACCGCGCACTCCCGGGAGCCGCTGCGGTCGCCGAGGTTCGCCGAGGCGCTGGGCCGGGCGCCGGGAGCGAGCCGGCCGAGCAGGTCGGCGGGGAGCAGCGCGCAGGGGTCGCGGAGCTGGTCCGGCTGGACGTTCTCGTCGGCGGAACAGCCGCTCGTGGCCATCACGAGCGCACCGGCGCACAGGATCATCGCGGTCGGTCTCACCATAGGTCCTCTCTGGACGGTCGCGGCAGACCGTAGCAACGGCTGTCGATGTCGACCTCTGGGGTCGGCGGCCTACCGAAGGGCGGGAACTAGGGTTGACGGCCGTGACCGAACCGCAGTGGCTGACCGAGACCCGGACCGCGTACGACACGGTCGCCGAGGACTACGCGCGGCTGCTGCCCGACGTGGTCGAGCCGCCCCTGGACCGGGCCGTGCTGGCCGCGTTCGCCGAATCGGTCGGGCCGGGGCGGCCGGTGCTGGAGGTCGGGTGCGGCACCGGACGGATCACCGCCCACCTGCGCCGTCTCGGGCCGGACGTGACAGGCGTCGACCTGTCGCCCGGCATGGTGGCGGTGGCCCGCCGGACGTACCCGGAGCTGCGCTTCGAGGTCGGCTCGATGACGGAACTGACCGCCGCGGACGGGTCGTTGGCCGGGCTGGTCGCCTGGTACTCGCTGATCCACCTGCCGCCGGAGCTGCTGCCCCAGGTGTTCGCCGGCTTCCACCGGGTGCTCGCGCCCGGCGGGCACCTGCTGCTCGCCGTCAAGGCCGGCGACCGGCTCGACCGGCGGGAGCGGGCGTACGGCCACCGGGTCGCCTACGACGTGCACTGGCTGCCGCCGGAGCGCCTGGCCGCGCAGCTCGGCGCCGCCGGTTTCGCCGTATCGGCCACGGTGCTGCGCGAGCCGGTGGACGGCGAGCGGCAGCCCCAGGCGTTCCTGCTCGCGCGGCGGGCCGTGCGGTGACCGTCGCGCTGTTCACCCTCGGCGGGACCATCGCGATGGCCGGCGCCGGGGCCGGGGGAGTGGTCGCCCGGCTCACCGGCACCGACCTCGCCGCCGCCGTACCCGGGCTCGCCGACGTCCCGCTCGACGTGCGCGACGTCGAGGCGGTGCCCAGCGCCGCGCTCGCGTACCGGCAGATCCTCGACCTGGTGGACGCGGCGGCCGGGGCGGTCGCCGGCGGGGCGACCGGCGTGGTGGTCACCCAGGGCACCGACACGCTGGAGGAGACCGCGTGGCTGGCCGACCTGGTCTGGCCGCACGCGGCGCCGCTGGTGTTCACCGGCGCCATGCGCAACCCCACGCTGGCCGGCCCGGACGGGCCGGCGAACCTGCTCGCGGCGGTCCGGGTCGCGGCCGCGCCGGCCGCGCGGGACCTGGGCGTGCTCGTCGCGTTCGCGGACGAGGTCCACGCCGCGCGGTTCGTCCGCAAGACCCACAGCACGAGTACGGGCACGTTCGTCTCGCCCAACGCCGGGCCGCTCGGGCACGTGGTCGAGGAGCGGGTACGGGTGCTGACCCGGCCGCCCCGCCACGCGCCCCTGCCCGCGGTGGACCGGGAGCGGCTGGCCGCCACCCGGGTCGCGTTGCACACCGTGACGCTTGACGACGACGTGGCGCTGCTCGACGCGGTGGCCGCCGGCCGGGACGGCCTGGTGGTGGCCGGCTTCGGGGTGGGGCACGTGCCGCCGGTGTTCGCCCCGGCGCTGGGCGCGCTGGCCGGGCGGATGCCTGTGGTGCTGACCTCGCGCACCGGCGCCGGGTCGGTGCTGCGGGACACCTACGGCGCGGTCGGTTCGGAACGGGACCTGCGGCGGCGCGGGCTGGTAGACGGCGGGCTGCTCGACCCGTACAAGGCGAAGGTGCTGCTGCGGCTGCTGCTCGCCGCCGGCGCCGACCGACCGGCTGTCGCGGAGGTGTTCGCGCGGCATGGCTGAGGTGTTAAGAGGGGGCCCCGCCTATGCAGAAAACGTTAAGAAGGGGCCCTTCCTTACACTCCAGCGGTGAGTGACGAGCTGGCGGACCGCCCGCTGACCGAGCCGCACCCGTCGCGCCTGTCGCCGGCGCACCCGGGGCGGGAGCGGATCCTGGCCGCGCACGCCGCCGCGCTGGCCGCCGGGGAGGCCGGCTACCTGGACCCGGAGACCGGGCTGTTCGTACTCAGCGCCGGGTTCCTGGCCCGGCGCGGCACGTGCTGCGGGCGAGGGTGCCGGCACTGTCCGTACGTGGCCGATTAGAGGGCTTCCGTCCCCGCCGGGCGGCCCGTACGGTGTCCGACGGAACTCCGGCGGGCCCGACCCGCCGCCGATCGCGGAGGTCTCCCGTGCGCGCCCGTACCTGGCTGGTCGCCTCGGCCGTCCTGCTCGCCTCCGGATGCGCCGACGAGGCCCCGGAGGTCGCCGTGCCGGCGGACCGGCCCCCGGCGGTGAAGGTCGCCGCGGCGTCGTCCGGCGGTGCGTGCCGACTGCTCGACTTCGCGGTGATCGCCGAGCACACCGGCGCCACGTTCGACGTCGCCGCCGCCACCGAGCGGGGGGACACCCACACCTGCGTGCTCCGCGCCCAGGCGGCCGTGCTGCCGGAGCTGACGCTCTCCGTCACCGACACGTCGATCGACGCGTCGACGTTCACGCTCGACGTGCAGCCGCGCGGGGCGGCGAAGGTCACCAAGCTCGGGAAGGGCGCCTACCGGCGGACGGTGCCGAAGACCGCGAAGGCCGGACCGGTCGCCGAGGTGGCCTGGCTGGCCGACGAGGGCCGGCTGGCCAGCCTGCGCTGGGCGACGCCGAAGGGCACCGCCACCGCGCAGGTGGAGACGGTCGGCGGCAAGCTGGTCGCGCTGGCGAAGGTGCTCGACACCCGCAAGCTCTGAGCGCCGGGCGTCAGCGGGCCGCCACGAACACCCGGGAGGCCACCTCGCGGGGCAGCCGCACCCGGTCGCCGGAACGGTCGATGGAGACGCCGTCGCGCTCCTGCGCCACCGTCACGGTCGCGCCCGGGTCGACGCCGGCGGCGTGCAGCTGGCGCAGCACGTCGGCGTCGGTCTGCACGCTCTCGCAGATCCGCCGCACCACCACCGGGCCGGACAGGCCGGGGAACGCCAGGTTGCGCTCGCCCTCGACCGTCTCGACCGCCGGCTGGCCCGGGTCGCCCAGCTCCTCCAGGCCCGGGATCGGGTTGCCGTAGGGCGAGCGGGTCGGGCGGTTGAGCAGGTCGTAGACCCGCTTCTCCACCGCGTCGCTCATCACGTGCTCCCACCGGCAGGCCTCCTCGTGGGCCTCCTCGTAGGGCATCCCGATCACGTTCACCAGCAGCAGCTCGGCGAGCCGGTGCTTGCGCATCACGGACACGGCGGTGTTGCGGCCCAGCGGGGTGAGGGCCAGGTGCCGGTCGCCCTCGACGGTGAGCAGGCCGTCGCGTTCCATCCGGGCCACGGTCTGGCTGACGGTGGGGCCACTCTGCTTCAACCGCTCGGCGATGCGGGCTCGCAGCGGCGGCACACCCTCCTCCTCCAGTTCGAGGATGGTGCGCAGGTACATCTCGGTCGTGTCAACCAGGTCGTGCTTCACGTCAGCGGCCTCCCGGCGTCCGATGCTACCCGTAACCACCGACCGCCGACCGCAGGCGAACCCGGAGGTCGCGACCCGGATGGTGTTGACTGGACCGCATGTCCGGAACCGCAGAGCTGTTGGTCGAGCCGGACCGGCTCGCCGCCGAGCTCGACCGCGCCGACCCGCCCACCCTGCTCGACGTCCGCTGGCGGCTGACCGGCCCGCCCGGCCGCGACGACCACGCCCTCGGGCACCTCCCCGGCGCCGTCTTCGTCGATCTGGACACCGAGCTGTGCGGGCGGCCCGGCGCCGCCGGCCGGCAC
>NZ_CADEAU010000118.1 GCF_902825405.1 Micromonospora maritima
CGCCGCCGGCTCGGCCGGGGCGGCGCCGAACGCGCGGCCGAGCAGCAGCGACCGCCGGTCCGTCGGCACCGGCGCCCCCCGGTCGAACAGCTGCACCACGGTGCCGACCGCCGGGTTGTCGCCGAGCAGGATCGCGCCGGTCAGGCGCTCGTCGCGGATCCGCAACCGGGCGTAGGTGCCACGGGTCGGGTCGGTGAACGTCAGCTCCTCGACCGGCGCGCCCCCGGCCGGGTCGCCGGCCAGGTCGCCCATCGCGGCCAGGTCGATGCCGGCGGCCTTGAGCCGGGTCACCACCGGTCGGGGCCGGTAGCGGACCAGCGGATCGTCGCCGGCCAGCAGGTCGGCGACCACCCGCGCCTGCGCCCAGGCCGGCGCGACCAGCCCGGTCGGCGTGCCGTCGTGCTGGGCGCAGTCGCCGATCGCCGAGATCCGCCGGTCGTCGGTCCGCATCCGGTCGTCCACCACCACGCCCCGGTCGACGGCGAGCCCGGCGGCGGCGGCCAGCGCGGTGTCGGGGCGTACGCCGCAGCAGAGGACCAGCAGGTCGGCGGCGAGCGGACCGGCGTCGCCCAGGTGCAGGCGGACACCGTCGGCGTCGGCGGTCACCCCGGTGGCGGCGACGCCCAGCCGGACCCGGACGCCCAGCGCGGCGAGGGTGTCCGCGAGGACCGCCCCGGCCGGCGGGTCGAGCTGGCGTTCCATCAGGTGACCGACCGGGTGGACCACGGTCACGGCGAGGCCCCGGGCGGCGAGCCCGCGGGCCGCCTCCAACCCGAGCAGCCCGCCGCCGAGCACCACTGCGTGCCGGGCGTCCCGGGCGGCGGCGAGGATCCGCCGGCAGTCGGCGAGCGTGCGGAACGGGACCACCCGGTCCGGCAGCGGGTCGAGCCCGGGCAGCGGCGGCACCACGGACCGGCTGCCGGTGGCGAGCACCAGGTGGTCGTAGCCGTGTCCGACGCCGTCGGCGGTGCGCACCTCCCGGGCGGTCCGGTCGATCGCGGTGACCGGCGCGCCGGTCCGCACGTCCACGCCCGGGCCGACGGCCTCGACCAGCTCCAGGTCCGGTTCGTCGATCCGGCCGGCGAGCAGGGTGGAGAGCATGATCCGGTTGTACGCGCGGTGCGGCTCCGCCCCGAGCACGGTGACCCGGTGGTCGCCCTCGCGCGCGTGCAGTTCGGCGGCGAGGCGGGCCCCGGCCATGCCGTACCCGACGATCACGATCCGGGCGGTCATGCCGGCTCCACCCGGACCGCGCAGATCTTGAACTCGGGCATCCCGGAGACCGGGTCGAGCGCGTCGTTGGTGACCGAGTTGGCCCGGGCCGCGCCGGGCCAGTGGAACGGTGCGAAGACGGTGTCCGGCCGGATCGTCGGGGTGATCCGGGCGGGCGCGCGCAGCTCGCCCCGGCGGGAGACCACGCGTACCGGCGTGCCGTCGGCCACGCCGAGCCGGGCGGCCAGGTCGGGGTGCAGCTCCACGAAGCCGCCCGGGGCGGCCCGGCGCAACGCGGCCACGCGTCTGGTCTGGGTGCCGGACTGGTACTGGGCCAGCACCCGACCGGTGGTGAGGTGCAGCGGATAGTCGGCGCAGACCGGCTCCGCGGCCGGGCGGTGGTCCACCGGGTGGAACCGGGCCCGGCCGTCCGGGGTGGGGAACCGGTCGGCGAAGAGCCGGGGGCGGTCCGGCCCGGCGGGATCCGGGCAGGGCCAGAAGACGCCCGTGTCGGCGTCGATCCGGTCCCAGCTGATCCCGGCGTAGTCGGCCGGGCCGCCGGCCGAGGCCCGGCGCAGTTCCTCGAACACCTCGCGCGGATCGCTCGGCAGCGGTGTCGCGCCGGGCAGCCGGTCGGAGAGCGCGGCGAGGATCTCCAGGTCGCTGCGCACGCCGGCGGGCGGCTCGCGCAGCGCGCGGCGGCGCAGCACCCGACCCTCCAGGTTGGTCATCGTGCCGTCCTCCTCGGCCCACTGGGTCACCGGCAGCACCACGTCGGCCAACTCGGCCGTCTCCGAGCGGAGCAGGTCGGCCACCACGAGCAGGTCCAGGTCACGCAGCCGGGACTCGATCCGGGCCGCGCGCGGGGCGGAGACGACGGGGTTGGAGCCGAAGACCAGCAACGCCCTCGGCCCGGTCGGGGTGCCGAGCGAGTCGAGCAGTTGGTAGGCCGGCAGGCCCGGCCCCGGCAGCGTGTCCGGGTCGACGCCCCACACCCGGGCCACGTGCTCCCGGGCCGCCGGGTCGTCGATCCGCCGGTAACCGGGGAGCTGGTCGGCCTTCTGCCCGTGTTCCCGGCCGCCCTGCCCGTTGCCCTGCCCGGTCAGGCAGCCGTAGCCGGAGCCGGGACGCCCGGGCAGGCCCAGGGCGAGCGCCAGGTTGACGAAGGCGGTGACCGTGTCCACGCCCTTGGCGTGCTGCTCGGCGCCCCGGGCGGTGAGGACGATCGCCCGGTCCACGGTGGCCAGTGCGCGGGCGGTGGCCTCCAGGTCGGCCGCCGGCACCCCGGAGAGGCGTTCCACCTCCGCCGGCCAGTAACCGGCAACGGTCCGCCGGACCTGGTCGAAGCCGATGGTCCGGGCCGCCACGTACGCCCGGTCGACGAGGCCCTCGGTGAGCGCGACGTGCAGCAGCGCGTTCGCCACCGCGAGATCGGTCCCGGGCAGCGGTTGCAGGTGCAGGTCGGCCTGGCGGGCGGTGGCGGTGGCCCGGGGGTCGACCACGATCAGCCGGCCGCCACGCTCCCGCAGCTCGGTGACGTGGCGCATGAGCGGCGGCATGGTCTCGGCCGGGTTCGCGCCGACCAGCAGCAGCGTGTCCGCCCGGCCGAGGTCGGCGAGCGGGAAGGGCAGCCCCCGGTCGACCCCGAAGGCCCGGTTGCCGGCGGCGGCGGCCGACGACATGCACCAGCGCCCGTTGTAGTCGATGTGCCGGGTGCGCAGCGTCACCCGGGCGAAGCGGCCCAGCGCGTACGCCTTCTCGTTGGTCAGCCCGCCGCCGCCGAAGACCGCCACCGCGTCCGGCCCGTGCCGGTCCCGGACCGCGTCCAGCCCGGTGACGATCCGGTCCAGCGCCTCGTCCCAGCCGGCCGGGCGTAGCGCGCCGCCGGGCCGGTCCCGCAGCAGCGGGGTGGTCAGTCGCTCCGGGTGGTCGAGCAGCTCGGCGGCGGTCCAGCCCTTCTGGCACAGCCCGCCCCGGTTGGTGGGGAAGTCCCGGGGAGCCACCTCGACGCGGTCGCCGGTCGCCCGCAGCACCATGCCGCACTGGAGCGCGCAGTACGGGCAGTGCGTGGCGACCTCCCGGGGGCGACCCCCCGATCGCGTTGCCGTGCGTGCACCGTCTGTCATGTCGGAAAAGCGTGCCGGCGGGCGGTTTCCGGTCCGGGTCCCTTCTGTTTCGGTCCTGTCAAGAGCGCCTCACACCGCACGGGGGTGACGGGTCGGGTCGCCGGGTTTAGAATGTGGGAAAATTGTTCCGAATAGTGGGAGGCGACCGTGAGCGTGACGGATGCGTTCGACGCCGTGGCGGGCACCTACGACCAGGCCCGACGGCGGCTGGTGCCGTGCTTCGACGCCTTCTACGGCACGGCGGTCGAGGTGGCCGCGCCCCCGTTGCGGGCGGCGCTCGCCGCCGGGCGTACCCCCGAGGTGTTGGACCTGGGCGCGGGCACCGGCCTGCTCTCCCTCCTGCTGGCCGCCGCGGTCCCCGGCGTCCGGCTGACGCTCGTGGACGGTGCGCCGGCCATGCTGGCGGTGGCGACCGGCCACCTGGCCGCCCGGGGTGTGCCGCACCGCACGGTCCACGCCGACCTGGGTGACCCCCTGCCGGTCGGCCGCTACGACGCGGTGGTCTCCGCGCTGGCCGTCCACCACCTCGACGACGACGGCAAGCGGGCGCTCTACCGCCGGGCGGCGGACGCGCTGGCGCCGGGCGGGGTGTTCGTCAACGCCGAGCAGGTGGCGGGCCCCACCCCGGCGCTCGACCGGCGCTACGACGAGGTGTGGACGGCGCGGATCACCGAGCGGGGCTCGGACGCCGCCGAGATCGCCGCCGCGCGGGAGCGGATGCGGCACGACCGCCCGGCGACCGTGGCCGACCAGTGCCGCTGGCTCGCCGAGGCCGGCCTGGCGGACGTCGACTGCTTCTTCAAGGAGTGGCGGTTCGCCGTCTTCGGCGGCCACCGTCCGGGATGAGGTCGGCTGTCCGGTTCGCCGACGGGCGCGCGCGGGGATGACTGGCGGTCATACCAGTGGGTAATCTCTCCGGCATGACCGCCAAGGTGACGTTGTCCTTCTCCGACGACACGATCGAGGAGGCGCGCCGGTTCGCCAAGCGTGAGGGGCTGTCCCTCTCCGCGTGGATGGACCAGGCCGCCCGGGAGAAGGCGCTGCGCGAGGTCTTCACCGCGCACGCCGCCGCCGTCGGCCGCGCCGGCCTGGACCTCGAGTCCGCCGCCCTGGCCGACGCCCAGGAGGTCGCGCTGGTCGACGACGCCCTGTTCGGCGGGCGCCCGCGTGCTGCGTAGGGGAGAGGTCTGGCGCATCTCCGGCGCCCGCGAACGGTTCGGCCTGGTCATCAGCTCCGACGTCTACAACTCCACCGACGTGCCGATCGTGATCGTGGCCGAGGTGGTCGAGGAGTCGCTGTTGCGCGACTCGCCGCTCGCCGTCCGGACGGGCGGTTTCGTGGTGATGCCCGACCGGCTCTCCTCGCCGATGAAGAAGTGGTTCACCGAGTGCGTGGACGTGGCCGACACCGAGACCATGCAGCGGGTCGGGCGGGCGCTGCGCATCCTCCAGGAGCTGTGACCGCCTCACCACCGCCGGCCGGCGTACGTGCGATCTCCGTTTCCGGACCGACCCGCGCGGGGCACCCCGGGGAAACCGGCGGTTCCTAGCGTCCCTCCCGTCACCGACGAGGAGGAGCCGCCGTGAGCACGCTCGCCCCCAGCACCAGCACCAGCACCAGCGCCGACCCTGGCGCGACCCCGGCGCCGGTCCGCACCGGTCCGCCGGGGCGGATCACCGAGTGGCGTCCCGAGGACCCGGCGTTCTGGGCCGCCGGCGGCGCCCGGGTGGCCCGACGCAACCTGTACGTCTCGATCTTCGCCGAGCACGTCGGCTTCTCCGTGTGGAGCCTCTGGTCGGTGGTGGTGCTCTTCCTCGGCCCGGAATACGGCATCGACCCGGCCGGGAAGTTCCTGCTCACCGCCGTACCGGCCGCGCTGGGCGCGGTGCTGCGGCTGCCGTACACGCTCGCCGTGGCCCGGTTCGGCGGCCGGAACTGGACCATCGTGAGCGCGCTGCTGCTGCTCGTGCCGGCGGTGCCGATGGCGGTGCTGATCGAACCCGGGGTGTCGTACGCCACGCTGATGGTGCTGGCCTGCCTGTCCGGCGTGGGCGGCGGCAACTTCGCCTCTTCCATGGCCAACATCAACCTGTTCTTCCCGGACCGGCTCAAGGGTCGGGCGCTGGGGCTCAACGCCGGCGGCGGCAACCTCGGCGTGCCGGCAGTCCAGCTCGTCGGGCTGGCGGTGCTGGGCGTCGCGGGCGCCGCGTACCCCCGGCTGGTGCCGGCGGTCTACCTGCCGCTGATCGTGCTCGCCGCGCTGGCCGCGGCCCGCTGGTTGGACAACGTGCCCGGGGCGCGCAACGAGCCGGGCGCGCTGCGGGCGGCGGCCCGGGACCCGCACACCTGGGTGATGTCGCTGCTCTACGTCGGCACGTTCGGCTCGTTCATCGGCTTCGGCTTCGCCTTCGGCCAGGTGCTCCAGCTCCAGTTCCACGACCGGTTCCCGACCCCGGTCGACGCCGCCTGGCTGACCTTCCTCGGGCCGCTGGTCGGCTCGCTGGTGCGGCCGGTCGGCGGCCAGCTCGCCGACCGGCTCGGCGGGGCCCGGGTCACGTTCTGGAACTTCGTGGCGATGGCCGGCGGCGCCGCGCTGGTGCTGTACGCGGCCCGGGACCGGTCCTTCCCGCTCTACCTGGCCGGGTTCCTGGCGCTCTTCGTCTTCTCCGGGATCGGCAACGGCTCCACGTACAAGATGATCCCGGCGATCTTCCGGGCCCGGGCGGCGGCCGAGGCGGAGCGGACCGGCGACCCGGAGGCGGCGCGGCGGCGGGCCCGCCGGCTCTCCGGCGCGCTGATCGGCATCGCCGGCGCGGTCGGGGCCTCCGGCGGGGTGCTGGTGAACGTGGCGTTCCGGCAGTCGTTCCTGACCTCCGGCACCGCGGACGCCGCCTACCTGGCCTTCATCGGCTGGTACGCGCTGTGCTTCCTGGTGACCTGGACGGTCTACCTGCGGCCGGGACCCCGTAGGCTGGCCGGTGTGTGACCCGCGCCATGGAAAACGCGCAGGCCACGCGTGGTGCGACCCCGTTTTGACCTGCCACCGGGCGGCCGGGTATCGTTGCCTGCTGTTGTACGACATTCTTAGGCGTGCCGCATCAGGTACGCTTGGTCGTTCGTGCGCGCTGGTTCGACTGGGAAGCCCCGGTTACCTCGGCGCGCGACCCCAGACCGACGACGAGACAAGGTAGACCTGTGCGTACGTACAGCCCGAAGCCGGGTGAGATCGAGCGTCAGTGGCACGTCATCGACGCCTCTGATGTCGTGCTGGGCCGCCTGGCGACCCACGCCGCCACGCTGCTGCGTGGCAAGCACAAGCCGACTTTCGCGCCGCACGTCGACACGGGCGACTTCGTCGTCATCGTGAACGCGGGCAAGGTCGCGCTGACCGGCAACAAGCGCCAGACCAAGGTCGCTTACCGCCACTCCGGTTACCCGGGTGGTCTGAAGCGGGTCGGCTACGACGAGCTGCTCACCAAGCGGCCCGAGCGGGCCATCGAGCTGGCCGTGAAGGGCATGCTCCCGCACAACAAGCTGGGCCGTCAGATCCTCAAGAAGCTGAAGGTCTACGCCGGTGCCGAGCACCCGCACGGCGCGCAGCAGCCGGCGCCGTTCGAGATCAAGCAGATCGCGCAGTGAGCGCGGGCGAAGGAAGCAGCATGACCGACATCACCGAGACCGAGGTCGCCCCCGAGGCCACCGAGGCGCCGGCGCCCGTCGCGCGCGCGCCTCGCGGTGACCGCCCGATCCAGACCGTGGGTCGGCGCAAGGAAGCCATCGTCCGGGTCCGGATCGTCCCGGGCAGCGGCAAGATCACCTGCAACGGCCGCGACCTCGAGGCCTACTTCCCGAGCAAGGTGCACCAGCAGCTCATCAAGGACCCGCTGGTCACCGCCGAGAAGCCCGAGGCGTTCGACGTGATCGCCAACCTGCGCGGCGGCGGCACCACCGGCCAGGCCGGCGCGCTGCGGCTCGCCATCGCCCGGGCGCTGATCGTCAACGAGCCCGACGACCGCCCGGCCCTGAAGAAGGCCGGCTTCCTGACCCGTGACGCCCGGGTCAAGGAGAGCAAGAAGTACGGCCTCAAGAAGGCCCGTAAGGCTCCCCAGTACTCGAAGCGCTGATCATCACAAGCGTCTTGTACTTCTGACGGACGGCCGGGTCCGCCTCCCCTCCCGGGAGGCGGCCCGGCCGTTCCGCGTTTCTCCTCTCAACGGCACGGAGGTTGGCGGGTATGGGCCGGTTGTTCGGCACGGACGGCGTACGCGGGCGGGCGAACGCGGATCTCACCCCGGAGTTGGCGCTCGCGGTCGCGGTGGCCGCGGCCCACACGCTGGCCGAGACCGACAAGAGCCATCCGCCGCTCGCGGTGGTCGGCCGGGACACCCGGGCCAGCGGCGAGATGCTGGAGGCGGCGGTCGTCGCGGGGCTCACCAGCGCCGGCGCGAACGTGGTCCGGGTCGGCGTGCTGCCCACCCCGGCGGTGGCGTTCCTCACCGCCGAGGCCAAGGCCGACCTGGGCGTGATGCTCTCCGCCTCGCACAACCCGATGCCGGACAACGGCGTCAAGATCTTCGCCGCCGGCGGGCACAAGCTGCCCGACGAGATCGAGATGCGGATCGAGGAGGCGGTGAAGGCCAACGCCACCACCGCCTGGAAGCGCCCCACCGGCGCCGGTGTCGGGCGGGTGCACGACCTGCTCGACGGCGCCGACCACTACGTGCAGCACCTGGTCGGCACCGTGCCGCACCGCCTCGACGGGATCAAGGTCGTGGTCGACTGCGCCAACGGCGCGGCGGCCGACGTCGCCCCGGTCGCCTACCGGGAGGCCGGTGCCGAGGTGATCGCCATCCACGCCGAGCCGGACGGGCTCAACATCAACGACGAGTGCGGCTCCAACCACACCGAGGCGCTGCGTGCCGCCGTGGTCGAGCACGGCGCCCACCTCGGCATCGCCCACGACGGCGACGCCGACCGCTGCGTCGCGGTCACCGCCGACGGCGTCGAGGTCGACGGCGACCAGCTCATGGCAATCCTGGCGCTGGCCATGCGGGACGCCGGCGAGCTGCCCCAGGACACCCTGGTCGCCACCGTGATGAGCAACCTCGGCCTGCGCCTGGCCATGTCCGAGCACGGCATCCGGCTGGTCGAGACCAAGGTCGGCGACCGGTACGTGCTGGAGGAGCTGCACGCCTCCGGCTTCGCCCTGGGCGGCGAGCAGAGCGGGCACATCGTGATGCCCGCGTACGCCACCACCGGCGACGGGGTGCTCACCGCGCTGCATTTGATGGCGCGAATGGCCGCCACCGGCACCTCGCTGGCCGAGCTGGCGTCCGTGGTCACCAAGCTGCCCCAGGTGCTGATCAACGTGCCGGTCGGCGACCGTACCGTCGGCGCCGCCGCGCCCGCCGTCCGCGCCGAGGTCGAACGGGCCGAGTCCGAGCTGGGCGAGACCGGCCGGGTGCTGCTCCGCCCCTCCGGCACCGAGCCACTGGTGCGGGTCATGGTGGAGGCGGCCACCGAGGGCACCGCCCGCGAGGTCGCCGAGCGCATCGCCGAGCAGGTCCGCACCGCCAGCCCGGTCGCCTGACCGGATCCAGCCTGAGCGGCCGCGCGGCCGGCGTCGTTGATGGCGCACGGCCGCGCGGCCGGCGTCACTCCTGTGCGAGGAGCCGCGCGGTGGGTAGGCGGCGCAGCAGGTAGGCCGGGACGAGCGCGGCCAGGCAGGTGATCAGGACGCCCGCCAGGGCGGCCAGGACGGCGGTGGTGACCAGTGCCGCGGGCAGGTCGCCGACGAGCCAGGCGGCGCCGCCGAGCCCGAGGCCGGCACCGCTCAGCGCGCCGAGGCCGCCCAGGAACAGGGCCTGGTAGCCGACGAGACGGGTGAGCGCGCCGTCGGTCCAGCCGGTGGCCCGGAGGGTGGCCAGTTCGGCGGCGCGGTCCCGGACGTCCAGGTAGAGCACGTCCGCGACGGCGGCCGCGCCGAGGAGCACCGTGGCCACGGCGGCGAGGGTGTCCGCGCCGCGCACGTCCAGCGACACCGTGTCGCCCAGCAGGCTGCCGACGACCGCGCCGCGGAAGGCGTAGGCGACGGCGCCGACCAGGGTGAGTGAGGCGATGCCGATGCCGAGGGCGGCGGCACCGAGCAGGGTGCGTGCGGGGACGCGGGCCAGGTTGACCAGGGCCATCCCGGCGACGGTCCGGGTGCGGTGGGCGCGGAGGGTGGCGGCCACCGGCGGGCGCAACGCGGCGGAAGGGTGGGCGCGGGCGGCGCGCAGCGCGGGTGTCAGACCCGCGACCAGGGCCAGGAGCAGCGCGACGGGCACGGCGAGCAACGCGCGGTCCCACTCGACGTCGATGCCGAGGGCGCGGCCGAGGGGTACGGCGAGGCCGACCCCGAGCAGCCCGGCGGCCAGGCCGAGCGTGGCGACCTCGCCGAGGACGAGTACGCCGATGCGGCGCGCGGACCAGCCGAGGCAGGCCAGCACGGCGAGTTCGGCGCGGCGGTCGCGGACGGCGGCGGTGACGGCGTTGCCGAGGAACAGCGCGCAGACCACGAGGACCAGCGCGAACAGTACGGCGCTCTTGCGGTCGACGGCCTTCGTGATGACCGAGGCGACGCCGAGGGCGGACCAGTTCTCGGTCAGCCGCAGGTCGGGGCGGCCGAAGGTGCCGGCGGGCAGGTCCACGGTCTGCGGCGCGGGAGAGGAACCGAGGGTGATGTCCACGTCGAGGCCGGTGGTGGTGGCGATGCGTTCGGCGATCAGGCGGACCCGCTCGGCCGAGCGTTCGTTGTAGCCGTCCACGTCGGCCACCCGGACCCGGATCGCGCTGATCGGCGCCTTGCGCTGCCGGGCCGGAGCGCCGACCAGCAGGTCCGGCACGCTCGCCAGGTTGGTGAGCAGCAGCGGCGGTGCGGAGAGGTAGCCGCCGGGGCTGCCGTTGGGCAGCAGCGGCCGGTTGCCCAGCGCCTGCCGGCTGCGGTCGTCGGCGCCCTCGACGGTGGGCGGCTCGTAGGTCTCCAGCGGCACCCGGGACAGGTCGTCGAATCCGGTCAACCGGAGCGGGTCGAACGTGCCGACCGGACGCCAGGTGTGCGAGAGGGCCTCGTCGCCGATGCTCGTCGGCACCTGGTTGAGCGGCCGGAACGACAGGTCGTCGGCGAGCCAGGACCGCTGTCGCCGGATCACGAACTCGGAGCCGTAGACCGATGGGTCGACGGTGACCGTCCGCGGTCGTAGGACGCCGTCCGGTCCCTCGTCGTAGTCGACCGGGCCCGCCTGCAACACGAGGTCGAGCACGCCGCCGCAGCACTCCCCGGGACGCTCGATCAGGTTCCGGATGTCCCCGAGGTAGCGGTCGGCGAAGTCCTCCCGCCCGCCGCCCGCGGGCGTGCCGGGGAGCGTGGCCAGGGCCGGGCCGACCGTGGCGGCCGGCAGGCCGGCTATCCCGGACGGCACGAGCTGGCGGTACGTCGCCGAGACCGACCCGTCGACGAACGGGCGGCTGGTGGCCAGGACGGGAAACTCGGTGGTCTGACCCCAGGTGGAATAGTCCACCCGGGCCGGCCGGCGGTCCGGCGGCAGCGGCGTACCGTCCTGGATCGCCCCGTTCAACCCGACCAGCCGGTCCTCGGCCACCGGGTCGACGGCGGCGAGCAGCAGCGCGACACTGACCCCCACCGGGAGCAGCAGCCGGTCGGTGGGCGCCGGTGGTTTGCCCCGGCGGGCCGGGCCGAACTCGAACCGCCCGTCCGGTCGCAGGTGGGCCGCGCTGAGCGAGGTCAGGTCGAGTTCGGACATGGTGGATCCGGCCGCGCCGTCGCTGGCGACCGCCAACGGGTCGCAGACCGGCAGGGAGCGCCCGTCCGGTTGGATCTCGCGCGGGACCGCGAACTCCCGGCCGCAGGCGTCGACGGGGTGCGCGCTGCCGTCGGTGTACCGGAGCTTCCGGCCGGGCGGCCCGGAGAAGTCCGGACGGATCAGCGGGTGCTTCGTGAGGTAGAGGTACCGGGGTGCGGCCCGCCCGACGGACCGGCCACGGTCCGTGTCGAAGGTCAGGTCGATCCGGATGACCTGCCGGTCCAGGGACGGGTCGACCGCCCCGGTGAGGTCGAGCGAGCCGCTGATGATCTGGTCGGCGTGCCCGAGCATCGCGATGGGCGCGGCCACCTCGATCCCGGGCAGCGCCTTGACCTGGTCGTACTGGGCCGTGGTGATGCCGCCGAAGAGGCCGGACAGGTAGTTGGGACGGACCAGCCCGCGCTGCGCCTCCAGCGGGGTGCGGCTGCCCGCGGGACGTACGAGGATGTCGTAGGACGCGCGGGTGTGCCGTTCGAGGCTGCCGATCACGGCGAGCCGCGAGGTGGTGGTCGCCCCGGTGAGGACGACGAAGCCGGTGGTGGCCACCAGGACGCCGGTCAGCAGCGCCACCGAACGGCCCGCACGCCCACGGAGCTGTCGCCAGACGAATCGGAACACGCGCGCTCCCTCGGCTAGAGACGCAGTCGGGAGGCACGGTCGAACGTGTCGGCCGGGTCCTCCCCGTCGGTCAGGTCCACGTCCTCGACGACACGTCCGTCGCCGAGCCGGATCAGGCGGTCGCAGCGGGCGGCGATCGCCGGCTCGTGGGTGGCGAGCAGGATCGTCATGCCGTGCCGGTCGCGCAGGTCGAGCAGCAGGTCCAGGATCTGGGCCCCGGTGGTCGAGTCCAGGTTGCCGGTCGGCTCGTCGGCCAGCAGCAGCCGGGGCTCGCCCATCAACGCCCGGGCGATCGCCACCCGCTGCTGCTGGCCGCCGGAGAGCTCGGCCGGCAGGGCCCGTTCCCGGCCGGCGAGGCCCACCGCGTCCAGCAGGTCGCGGGCGCGGGCGGCGTGGTCGGCCCGGCCCCGGCGCGGCAGCACCGGCGCGATGACGTTGTCCAGCACGGTGAGCGCCGGCAGCAGGTGGTAGCGCTGGAAGACGAAACCGACCCGCTGCCGGTAGCGGGCCAGGGCCGCCCGACGCAGCGCGGTGACGTCCACGTCGTCCACCGTCACCGTGCCCCGGTCGGCCTGCTCGATCGCACCGATCAGGTGCAGCAGCGTGGACTTGCCCGAGCCGCTCGGCCCGGTCAGCGCCACCACCGACCCCGCCGCGATCTCCAGCGACACGTCGTCGACGGCGGTGAGCCGCTCGGTGCCGCTGCGGAACTGCCGGACCAGCCCGGCGATGCGTACCGTACTGCCCGTCGTCGCGTCCATGCTCACTCCTCTGCCAGCAGTCGTGCGGTGGGTAGGCGGCGCAGCAGGGCGGCCGGGACGAGCGCCGCCAGGCAGGTGACCAGCACGCCGGCCAGGGCGACCAGCGCCGCCACGGTGACCAGGCCGGCCGGCACCTGGCCGATGAGCAGGGCCGCCCCGCCGAGCCCGAGGGCGGCGCCGCCGACCGCGCCGAGCGTGCCGAGCGCGAGGCCCTGGTAGCCGATCAGGCGGCCCAGCGCCGCGTCGGTCCACCCGGTCGCCCGCAGCGTGGCGAGTTCGGCGGCCCGGTCGCGGATGTCCAGGTAGAGCACGTCGGCCACGGCCGCTGCTCCGAGCAGCACGGTGGCCACCGCCGCGAGTTGGTCCGCGCCGCGCACGCTGAGCGACACCGTGTCACCCAGCAGGCTGCCCACGATCGCGCCCCGGAACGCGTACGCGGTGGCCGCCACCAGCGTCAGCGCGGCCACCCCGATGGCCAGCGCGCCCGCGCCCAGCACGGTGCGGCCGGGGCTCCGGGTCAGGTTCACCAGCGCCAGGCCGGGCAGGGTGCGGGGGCGGCGTACCCAACGGGCG
>NZ_CADEAU010000119.1 GCF_902825405.1 Micromonospora maritima
GGGGCTGCTCCCGGTGCTGCCGCGCCTGGCCGCCCGGCACCGGGTGGTGCTGGCGGCCACCCACGACCCGGTGCTGACCCGGCTCACCACGGCCACCGCCACCAGTCCGCCGACCAGCAGCAGCGAGCCGGCGCCCCGGCCGCCGCCGGCGGTGCCCCCGCCGCCGGTCGCCGGGCCCTTGCTCGGCTGGCTCATGTTGAGCACGGTGAGCATGGTGGAGGCGGTGTTGCCGTTGGAGCAGTCGAGGTTCACCGGGTAGTCGCCGGGCGCCTTGTTGCCGGGCACCGTGACCGAGCCGGTCAAGAAGCCGTTGTCCGGCCGCAGCATCACCCGGCCGCCGAAGGCGTCCGAGGTGACCTGGGCCTGCCGGTTGTTGCTGTTGTCGCAGCCGGCCCGGATGGTCACCCGGGACCCGGCCTGGACGCTGTTCGGCGTCACCTCGATGAACACGCTCTCCCCGGCCCGGGCCGGCACGGCGGTGGTCAGGACGAACGCCGCGACCAGGCCGACCAGGCCCAGGACGGACGACAACGCACGGTGTGACAGGAGCCCTCGCATGGTTCCCCCCTCCCGGTGCGACGGTGCACCGGAATCCTGCTGACGGGCAGCGGGGGCTGCGTTCCCGGCCGGCGGGGGTGTTAACAGGGGGCCCCGCCTCTACCGGAAGCGTCAAGCAGGGGCCCCGCCCTTCACCACCGGGTGCCAGGCCAGCGGGGTGGAGAGCACCATCGTGCTGGACGGCTGGCCGTACGGGGCGAGCCGGTCGATGACCGCCTCGAACTCGCCCATCGACCCGGCCGCGACCTTGAGGAAGCTGCACGCGTCACCGGTGATCCGGTGGATCTCCATGATCTCCGGCCACTGCGCCACCCGGGGGTCGTTGAGGATGCAGCGCGAGCCGTAACAGGACATCCGGATCAGGGCCAGCACGGTCCGTCCGGCCCGGCTGAGGTCCACGTGGGCGTGGTAGCCGGTGATGACCCCGGACTCCTCCAGCCGCCGGACCCGCTCCGCGACCGCAGGCGGGGACAGGTGCACCCGGCGGGACAGCTCGCTGTAGGAGAGCCGGGCGTCGGCCTGGAGCTCGCGCAGCAGCGCCCAGTCCATGTCGTCCACGCGGCGACCTTCCTTACGTTAAGTAGGCGACCCGAGATGCTTTCAGGTCGTGAGGTCAGACCACCATACCGCCGTTGAACAGGCATTCCATCCGTGCCCGGACCGGCGAGATCATTGCGTCTACCCCGCGTACGGACGGAGAAGACGGTGGAACAGACGACGGCGGTGCGCCCGGCCACCTCGCAGCAGCGGGCGGCCCGAGCGGCGCGCAACGGTGGCGAGCCGACGCTGGAGTTCGCCGACCGCGTGCCCTACGACGCGTACGTGCACGCGAGCACGCTGCACCGGCTCCAGCAGCCGCTCAGCGACGATCCGGGCGAGATGTCCTTCCTGATGGTCAGCCAGATCATGGAGCTGTACTTCAAGCTGACCTGCCACGAGCTGCGGCACGCCCAGCGCGAGCTGCGGGCCAACCGGATCTGGGAGGCGCTGCCCCCGCTGCGGCGGGCCGCGCTGCACCTGGAGGGGCTGAACGCGGCGTGGCACGGGCTGCGCTGGATGACGCCGGCCGACTTCAACCGGTTCCGCGACCGGCTCGGTGAGGGTTCCGGGTTCCAGTCCGCGATGTACCGCCAGCTGGAGTTCCTGCTCGGCCTGCGGGACCCGGCGCTGATCCGTCCGTTCCGCCGGCAGACCGACGTGCACGCCGAGCTGACCGCCGCGCTGGCCACCCCGAGCATCTGGGACGACGTGGTCGCGCTGCTCGCCCGCCGCGGCTTCGACCTGCCCGACGAGCTGCTGGACCGGGACGTCGCGGCCGAGCACGAGCCGCACCCGGGCGTCGAGGCGGCCTGGGTACGCGTCTACGCCGACAGCGGGCCGGACAACCACCTGCGCCTGCTCGGCGACGCGCTGACCGAGGTGGCCGAGCAGTTCGGCGACTGGCGCTGGAACCACGTCAAGGCGGTGCAGCGCACCATGGGCGCCAAGGTCGGCAGCGGCGGTTCGGCCGGCCTGGCATGGTTGCAGCGCAGCATGGCCCGGGTCGTCTTCCCGGAGCTGTGGTCGGCCCGTACCGCTATGTGACCGGAGAGAACAGCATGCACACCCCCGAGAGCGAAGCCCACCGGCGCGACGCCGCCGACCCCGGCCACCGCCACCTGTTCCACGTGCCGCCGGCCGACGGCGGCCGCTACCCCGACGCGGCGTACCTCGCCGGCAACTCGCTGGGCCTGCAACCCCGGGCCACCCGGGACGACCTCGTCGCCGACCTGGACGCCTGGCGCCGGCTCGGCGTGGAGGGGCACCTGGAGGCGGAGCGGGCCTGGCTGCCGTACCACGAGCTGTTGACCGCGCCGGCCGCGCGCCTGGTCGGCGCGCTGCCCACCGAGACCGTGGTGATGAACTCCCTCACGGTCAACCTGCACCTGCTGATGGTCAGCTTCTACCGCCCGGCGGGGGAGCGCACGAAGATCGTCATCGAGGACAGCGCGTTCCCGTCGGACAGCTACGCGGTGCGCAGCCAGGCCCGCTTCCACGGCCTCGACCCGGACGACACCGTGGTGCGGCTCAGGCCCCGCCCCGGCAGCGACACGTTGGACACCCAGGATGTCCTGGACTACCTGGCCCGCGAGGGGCACACGGTCGCGCTGCTGCTGCTCGGCGGCGTCAACTACCTGACCGGCGAGCTGATGGACATCCCGGTGATCACCGCCGCCGGCCGGGCCGCCGGCGCGGTCGTCGGCTGGGACCTGGCGCACGCCGCCGGCAACGTGCCGCTGGCGCTGCACGACTGGGACGTGGACTTCGCCGCCTGGTGCTCGTACAAGTACCTGAACTCCGGCCCGGGCGCCCTGGGCGGGGTCTTCGTCCACGAGCGACACCACGGCGACCCCTCGCTGCCGAGGTTCGAGGGCTGGTGGAGCACCGAGGCGGCCACCCGGTTCGAGATGACCCCGGTGTCCCGGCCGCCGGCCACCGTCGAGGCGTGGCAGATCTCCAACCCGCCGATCTTCGCGATGGGTCCGGTGCGCACCTCGCTGGAGCTGTTCGACGCCGTCGGCATGCCGGCGCTGCGCGAGCGCAGCCGGCGGCTCACCGGCTGGCTGGAGGAGCTGCTCGACGAGGTCACGCCCGGCCGACCGCTGACCGTGGTCACCCCGCGCGACCCCGACCGCCGCGGCTGCCAGCTCTCGGTGCGGGTCGGGAGCGGCAGCGCCGGCGAGCTGAC
This sequence comes from Micromonospora maritima, assembly GCF_902825405.1. GTDB lineage: Bacteria > Actinomycetota > Actinomycetes > Mycobacteriales > Micromonosporaceae > Micromonospora > Micromonospora maritima. The sequence continues at coordinate 3,287 of NZ_CADEAU010000119.1, forward strand.
CAAGCGGCTGCGGCACGAGCACGGCGTCATCGCCGACGCCCGGGAACCGGACGTGGTCCGGTTCGCCCCGGTGCCGCTCTATTCCACGTACCACGACTGCTGGCGCGTCGCCGACGCGTTGGCCGCGACCGTGGAGACCACCTCATGAGCACGGAACGCGACGAGGTCGCGGTGGTCGGCGCCGGGCTGGCCGGCTGCCTGCTTGCCTGTTTCCTGGCCCGGCGCGGCTACCCGGTGGCCCTCTACGAGCGGCGGCCCGACCCGCGCGCCGGGACCGTCGAGCGGGGTCGCTCGATCAACCTCGCGCTCTCCGAGCGCGGGCTGGACGCGCTGCGCCGCATCGGACTGGACGAGCAGGTGATGGCGGACGCGCTGCCGATGCGCGGCCGGATGATCCACCCGGTCGAGGGCGAGCCGCAGTTCCAGTCGTACAGCGTCTCCGGCGACCGGGCGATCAACTCGATCAGCCGGGGCGCGCTGAACAACGCGCTGCTCGACGCCGCCACCGCGCTGCCGGGCGTGCGGGTCGCGTTCGACCACCGGCTGGTCGGCCTGGACCCGGTCGGCGGCGAGATGACGTTCGAGACCCCGCAGGGCAAGGTCACCACCACCGCCTCGGTCGTCCTCGGCGCCGACGGCGCCGGCTCCGCCGTGCGCGGGCAACTGCTCGCGTACGGGGGCCTGACCGAGAGCCTGGACTTCCTCGACTACGGCTACAAGGAGCTGACCATCCCGCCGATCGGCGGGGAGTTCGCGCTGGACCCCGGTGCGCTGCACATCTGGCCGCGCGGCACCTCGATGATGATCGCGCTGCCGAACCCGGACCGCTCCTTCACCTGCACGTTGTTCTGGCCCACCCACGGCACCCGCAGCTTCGCGTCGCTGAGCAGCCCGGCGGCGATCGAGCGGTTCTTCGCCGACCACTACCCCGACCTGGTCCCACTCGCGCCGAACCTGGTCGACGACTACCAGCACAACCCGGTCGGCGTGCTCGGCACGGTGCGCTGCACGCCGTGGCAGGTGGCCGGCCGGGTCGGCCTGCTCGGCGACGCCGCGCACGCCATCGTGCCGTTCTACGGCCAGGGCGCGAACTGCGCGTTCGAGGACGTGGTCGAGCTGGACCGCTGCCTCGACGAGTGCGACGACGAGTGGGCCGCCGCGCTGCCGCTGTTCCAGCACCGCCGCCAGGACGACGCGGAGGCGATCGCCCGGATGGCGCTGGCGAACTTCGTGGAGATGCGGGACAAGGTCGCCTCGCCGGTGTTCCGCACCCGCAAGACGGTCGAGCACGCGCTGGAACGCGTGCTGCCCGGCCGCTACGTCTCCCAGTACGAGCTGGTCTCCTTCTCCACCATGCCGTACGCGCAGGTGCGCCGCCGGGTGCGCCGTCAGTACGCGGTCCTCGGCGCGGTCGCGGCCGGCGCGGTGGCGCTGCTGGCCGGCGGGGTCCGCGCGGCGCTGGGGAGGCGGCGATGACGCTCTGGGACCCCCGGCTGATGGCCGGGCACGCGCCGGACGGCCCCGGCCTGCTGCGCAACTTCGTCGGCGGCGAGTTCGTCGACGCCGGTACCCGGTTCACCAAGCGCAGCCCGGTCACCGGCGAGCCGGTGTTCGAGGTGGTCGAGGCGTCGCGGTCGACGGTGGACGACGCGGTCGCCGCGGCCCGGTCGGCCCTGCGCGGCCCGTGGGGCCGGACGGGGGAGCGGGAGCGCGCCGAGGTGCTGCGCCGCGTCGCCGACGAGCTGGAGCGGCGCTTCGACGACCTGGTGGCGGCCGAGGTGGCGGACACCGGCAAGTCGATCTCGCAGGCCCGCACGCTCGACATCCCGCGTGGCGCGGCCAACTTCCGGGCGTTCGCCGAGATCGTGGCGACCGCGCCGACCGAGTCGTTCACCACGGTCACCCCGACCGGCGGCCGGGCGCTCAACTACGCGGTCCGCAAGCCGGTCGGCGTGGTCGCGATCGTCGTGCCGTGGAACCTGCCGCTGCTGCTGCTCACCTGGAAGGTGGCCCCGGCCCTGGCCTGCGGCAACGCGGTGGTGGTCAAGCCCAGCGAGGAGACCCCGGCCTCGGCCACCCTGCTCGCCGAGGTGATGGCCGCGGCCGGCGTACCCGACGGGGTGTTCAACCTGGTGCACGGCTTCGGCCCGGACTCGGCCGGGGAGTTCCTCACCCGGCATCCCGGCGTCGACGCGATCACCTTCACCGGGGAGTCGGCCACCGGCAGCGCCATCATGCGGGCCGCCGCGGACGGCGTGAAGGCGGTCTCCTTCGAACTGGGCGGCAAGAACGCCGGCCTGGTCTTCGCCGACGCCGACCTGGACGCGGCGGTCGCCGGTTCGGTCCGGTCCAGCTTCACCAACGGCGGCCAGGTGTGCCTGTGCACCGAACGCATCTACGTGCAGCGGCCGGTGTTCGAGGAGTTCACCGCGCGGCTGGCCAAGCGCGCCGACGAACTGGCGTACGGCTGGCCGGCCGACGAGGCGACGGTGAACATGCCGCTGATCTCGCACGGTCACCGGGACAAGGTGCTCGGCCACTACGCGCTGGCCCGCACCGAGGGCGCCGAGTTCCGCGCCGGCGGCGGCTCGCCCCGGTTCGGCGACGCCCGCGACGGTGGGGCGTACGTGCAGCCGACCGTGCTCACCGGCCTGGGGGCGGACGCCCGGACCAACCAGGAGGAGATCTTCGGCCCGGTGGTGCACGTCGCGCCCTTCGACGACGAGAACGAGGCGTACGCGCTGGCCAACGGCACCGCCTACGGCCTGGCGGCGACGGTGTGGACCCGGGACGTGGGCCGGGCGCACCGCGCCGGCGTCCGGCTCGACGCCGGCATCGTCTGGGTCAACACCTGGTTCCTGCGCGACCTGCGCACCCCGTTCGGCGGGGTGAAGGCGTCCGGCGTCGGTCGGGAGGGCGGCGTGCACTCGCTCGACTTCTACTCCGAGCTGACGAACGTCTGCGTGGATCTCACATGAGCGCGATGGGTGAGAATGGCCGGCGTCCCGAGGACAGTGAGCGAGGAGCCGACATGACCGTGGACATCGAGGCCGCCAACCGGGAACTCGCGGTGGCCCGGCAGGAGGGGAAGCCCTGCCCGCCGCTGCGCGGCCGGTTGCTGCCCGAGGGGGACGTCGAGGCCGCGTACCAGGTGCAGCAGGTCTACACCCGGCAACGGCTGGGCAAGGGGCACCGCCGGGTCGGCGCGAAGATCGGGCTGACGTCGCGGACCGTGCAGGAGAGCTTCGGCGTCTTCCAGCCCGACTTCGGAGTGCTCTTCGACGACATGGCCGTCGGTGACGGCGTCGAGGTGCCGATCGACAGGCTGCTCCAGCCCCGGGTGGAGGCGGAGATCGCCTTCGTGCTCGGCGCGGACCTGCCGGACGAGCGGGTCACCTCGGTCGACCTGATCCGGGCGGTGGACCACGTGCTGCCGGCCATCGAGATCGTCGACTCGCGCATCGCGGACTGGGACATCTCCATCGTGGACACGGTGGCGGACAACGCCTCCAGCGGGTTGTTCGTGCTCGGCACCGCGCCCCGCCGGCTCGCCGAGGTGGACCTGCGGCTGTGCGGGATGGTGCTGGAGCACGCCGGTGAGCCGGTCTCGGTGGGCGCGGGCGCGGCCTGCCTCGGCAACCCGCTGCACGCGTTGCAGTGGCTGGCCGCGACCATGGCCCGGGAGGGCGACCCGCTCAAGGCCGGTGACGTGGTGCTATCCGGCGCGCTCGGCCCGATGGTGGCGGTCACGCCCGGCGCCGCGTACGAGGCGCGCATCTCCGGGCTCGGCTCGGTGCGTACCTGTTTCTCGAAGGAGGCCAGCTCATGAGCGTCGGAGTGGCGGTGCTCGGGTCGGGCAACATCGGCACCGACCTGATGATCAAGGTGCTGCGGCTCAGTGAGAGCCTGCGCATGGTGGCGATGGCCGGCATCGACCCGGCCTCGGACGGCCTGGCCCGGGCCCGCCGGCTCGGCGTGACCACCACCGCCGATGGCGTCGACGGGCTCGTGGCGCTGCCCGAGTTCGCGGACGTCCAGCTCGTCTTCGACGCCACCTCGGCCGGCGCGCACAAGCGGCACGACGAGGTGCTGCGGGCACACGGCCGCACCGTCGTCGACCTGACGCCCGCCGCGATCGGCCCGTACGTGGTGCCGCCGGTGAACCTCGACGAGCACCTGGGCGAGCCGAACGTCAACATGGTCACCTGCGGCGGCCAGGCCACCGTGCCGATCGTGCACGCGGTCGGCCGGGTCACCCCGGTCGCGTACGGCGAGATCGTCGCCTCGATCGCCTCGAAGTCGGCCGGGCCCGGCACCCGGGCCAACATCGACGAGTTCACCGAGACCACCGCCCGCGCCATCGAGGTGGTCGGCGGCGCCGAACGCGGCAAGGCCATCATCGTGCTGAACCCGGCCGACCCGCCGCTGCTCATGCGCGACACGGTCTACTGCCTGTGCCCGGACGCCGACGCCGACCGGGGCGCGATCGCCGCCTCGGTGGCCGACATGGTGAAGGCCGTGCAGGAGTACGTGCCCGGCTACCGGCTCAAGCAGGACGTGCAGTTCGACGCCGTGGACACGTACGCGCCGGTGCTCGGCCGGCACGTCACCGGCCTGCAGGTGTCGGTGTTCCTGGAGGTCTCCGGCGCCGGGCACTACCTGCCCGCGTACGCCGGGAACCTGGACATCATGACGTCGGCCGCGCTGCGCACCGCGGAGCGGCTGGTGGCGCTGCGGGAGGTGAGTGCGCGATGACCGACCTCTACATCCAGGACGTGACGCTGCGCGACGGCATGCACGCCATCGGGCACCGCTACACGGTCGACCAGGTGCGTACCATCGCCGCCGCGCTCGACGCGGCCGGCGTGGCCGCGGTCGAGGTGGCGCACGGCGACGGCCTGGCCGGCTCCAGCGTCAACTACGGGCACGGCGCCGCCGCGGACGCGGACTGGATCGCCGCCGCCGCCGAGGTGCTGACCACCGCGCGGCTCACCACGCTGCTGCTGCCGGGCATCGGCACCATCGCCGACCTGAGGGCGGCGAAGGCGCTCGGCGTGACCAGCGTCCGGATCGCCACGCACTGCACCGAGGCGGACATCTCCGCCCAGCACATCGCGTGGGCCCGGGAGAACGACATGGACGTCTCCGGGTTCCTGATGATGTCCCACCTCAACGACCCTGCCGGACTGGCCGCGCAGGCCAAGCTGATGGAGTCGTACGGCGCGCACTGCGTCTACGTCACCGACTCCGGCGGGCGGCTGCTGATGTCCGACGTGGCGCAGCGGGTGGACGCGTACCGGCAGGTGCTGGAGCCGGAGACGGAGATCGGCATCCACGCGCACCACAACCTCTCCCTCGGCGTGGCGAACAGCGTGCTGGCGGTCGAGCACGGCCGGATCCTCGGCGACGGCCCGCTCGGCTCGCCGGCCGGACGGACCGTCCGGGTGGACGCGTCGCTCGCCGGCATGGGCGCCGGCGCGGGCAACGCGCCGCTGGAGGTCTTCGTCGCGGTCGCCGAGCTGCACGGCTGGAAGCACGGCTGCGACGTGTTCGCGCTGATGGACGCCGCCGACGACCTGGTCCGCCCGTTGCAGGACCGGCCGGTGCAGGTGGACCGGGAGACGCTCTCCCTGGGGTACGCGGGCGTCTACTCCAGCTTCCTGCGCCACGCCGAGCGGGCCTCGGCCAAGTACGGGGTGGACGTCCGCTCGATCCTGGTCGAGCTGGGCCGCCGCCGGATGGTCGGCGGCCAGGAGGACATGATCGTGGACGTGGCACTGGATCTGGCCGGTAAGGAGAACCCATGATCGGGCCGGACATCACCGGGATCGCCGAGAAGCTGGGCGCGGCGGCCGACACCGCCACCGCGATCCCGCAGCTCGCCGCCGAGACCGGCCTCGACGTGGACGCCGCGTACGCGGTGCAGACCGCGCTGGTGCAGCGCCGCCTCGACCGGGGTGAGCGGCTGGTCGGGCTCAAGATGGGGCTGACCAGCAAGGCCAAGATGTCCCAGGTCGGCGTGGACGAGGTGATCTGGGGCCGGTTGACCGACGTGATGCGGGTGCCCGACGGCGGCGGCGTCGACGTCGGCGACTTCATCCACCCCCGGGTCGAGCCGGAGGTGGCGTTCCTGCTGGACCGGCTGCCCGAACCGGGCGAACCGGTCGGCTCGTTCACCCGGGCCGTGCGCGCGGTCGCCCCGGCGATCGAGCTGATCGACTCGCGGTACGCGAACTTCAGCTTCTCCCTGCCGGACGTCATCGCCGACAACACCTCGGCCGCCGCGTTCGTGGTCGGGCCCTGGTCGCCGGTGCCCGACGGGCTGGACAACCTCGGCGTGCTGCTGGAGATCGACGGCCGGGTCGCGCAGGTCGGCTCGACCGCGGCCATCCTCGGCGATCCGCGCCGCGCCCTCGACGAGGGGCTGCGGCTGGCCGGCCGGCACGGTGTCCGGCTGCGCAAGGGCTGGGTGTTCCTGGCCGGCGCGGCCACCGCCGCGGTGCCGCTGCGCCCCGGCGCGCACGTCCGCGCCACTGTGGAGAAGCTCGGGTCCGCCTCCCTGAAGGCCCTGCCATGACGGCCCGGGTGGTGGCCGGGAAGGCCGTGCCGCGGGGCGCGTTCCCGCACGTCAAGGTGGCCGGCGGGTTCGTCTTCGTCTCGGGTACGTCGTCGCGCCGGCCGGACAACACGTTCGCCGGGGTGTCGGTGGACGAGTTCGGCACCACCGACCTGGACATCCGGGCGCAGACCCGGGCGGTGGTGGAGAACATCCGTGACCTGCTCCGCTCGGCCGGCGCCGACCTGAGTGATCTGGTGCAGGTCACCAGCTACCTGGTCAACATGAACGACTTCGGTGGCTACAACGAGGTGTGGGCGGAGTTCTTCGACGCCACCGGGCCGACCCGGACCACGGTGGCCGTGCACCAGCTTCCGCACCCGCACCTGCTGATCGAGATGCAGGCCGTCGCCCTACTTCCGTCGGGAGGTCCCCATGAGTGAGATCGCCGAGCCGTTCAGCTTCTCCGGCTGGATCGGGGAGAACCAGCACCTGCTCAAGCCGCCGGTGGGCAACAAGGAGATGCTGCCCGGCAGCGACGACTTCATCGTCATGGTGGTGGGTGGCCCGAACCAGCGCACCGACTTCCACGTCGACCCGTACGAGGAGTTCTTCTACCAGGTCAAGGGCAACATGCACATCAACCTGATGACCTCGGAGGGTCCGCGTACGGTGCACGTGCGCGAGGGTCAGATGTGGATGCTGCCGCGCAACACCCCGCACTCGCCGCAGCGCCCCGAGACCGGTTCGATCGGCATGGTGATCGAGCGGGTCCGCGAGGAGGGCACGCTGGAGAAGTTCCAGTGGTACTGCGGCGAGTGCCACCACAAGGTGCACGAGGTGGAGTTGCAGGTGCGCGACATCGCCGCCGACCTGCCCCCGGTCTTCGCCGCGTTCTACGCCGACGAGAAGGCCCGCACCTGCGACAACTGCGGCGCGCTGCACCCGGGCAAGGGCTGATGCCGGTGCCGGTGGTGGACGTGCACACGCACGTCGTACCGAAGGGGTGGCCGGACCTCGCCGCGGCGTGCGGCGGGTCCGGCTGGCCCTGGCTGCGGGTGGACTCCGAGCGCGCCGCCATGATCATGGTGGGGGAGACGGAGTTCCGGCCGATCGGCGCGCCGTGCTGGGACGCGCCCACCCGGCTGGCCGACATGACCGCCGACGGCGTCGACGTGCAGGTGGTCTCGCCCACCCCGGTCTTCTTCAGCTACGACCGCCCGGCCGACCAGGCGGTCAGGGTGGCCCGGATCTTCAACGACCTCACGCTGGAGGTCACCGCCGCCGGCGGCGACCGGCTGATGCCGTTCTGCCAGGTGCCGTTGCAGGACCCGGACGCGGCCTGCGCCGAGCTGGACCGCTGCCTGGCGGCCGGGCACGCCGGGGTGGAGATCGGCAACCACGTCGGCGACCGGGACCTGGACGACGCGGGCATCGTGCAGTTCCTGACCCACTGCGCCGAGGTCGGCGCGCCGGTGTTCGTGCACCCGTGGGACATGCCCGGCGGCCCTCGGCTGGACCGGTGGATGGCCCGCTGGCTGACCGGGATGCCCGCCGAGACCCACCTGTCGGTGCTGGCGCTGATCCTCGGCGGCGTGTTCGACCGGGTGCCGGAGTCGCTGCGGATCTGCTTCGCGCACGGCGGCGGCAGCTTCCCGTTCTGGCTGGGCCGCGCCGACAACGCCTGGCACCGCCGCGGCGACCTGGTACGCGGGGCGTCCAGCGCGCCGCCCAGCTCCTACGTCGACCGGTTCCACGTCGACTCGGTGGTGTTCGAGCCGGCCGCGCTGCGGCTGCTGGTGGACACCATGGGCGCCGAGCGGGTGCTGCTCGGCAGCGACTACCCGTACCCGCTGGGGGAGCGGCCGGCCGGGCAGGTGGTGCACCGGTCCGACTTCCTCACCGACGCGCAGCGGGCCGCGCTGCTCGGCGGCAACGCCCTGCGCTTCCTCGGCCGTTGACGACACCCGGGTGCGTCTGTCCTCGGCAGACGCACCCGGAAGGGCTCAGGAGTGCGGGCAGGTGTCCCGGTACTCCTCGATCGCGGTGCCCCGGGGCGCCGGGCAGAGGAACTGCTCGTAGCGGGTGTCGTCGTCGACGAACCGCTTGAGCCACGAGATGCTGTACTTCGCCACGGTGACGTTCGGCGAGGTCGGTGCGGAGTGGCTCGCCCCGTTCAGCTCCAGGTACGCCTTGTCCAGCGTTGCCGGCAGGCTGGTGTAGAACGGCTCCGAGTGCGACGACACCGGGGCCACCGAGTCGTTCTCCGCGCCCACGACGAGCGTCGGCACGCGTACCGACGACCAGTTCTTCACCGTGTGCCAGCCGGTCAGCGGGATGGCTGCCTGGAGCGCCGGTCGGGCGTTGGCCGCGGAGAGGCTGCCGCCGCCGCCCATCGAGTGCCCCATGACGGCGAGCCGGTTGCGGTCGATCCGGGTCCGCACCGCGCTGGTGTTGGTGAGGTAGTCCAGGGCGGCCAGGAGTTGGGTGCCCCGGCTGGCCGGCTGGTCGTAGACGGAGAGCGTGTCGATGGTGACGACCACGAAGCCCTGGGAGGCCAGGCGGGGCCCGAGCCAGGCGACCGAGGACTGGCTGGCGGTGAAGCCGGGGGAGACGGCCACCGCTCCGAAGGTGCCCTCGGCGGTGCTGGTCGGATAGTAGATCGTGCCACCCCGAAAGCCGCTCACGCTGGACGCGGGGACCGTGGTCTGGGCGATGGCGAACGGACCTCGGGTGGCCTCGATGCTGGCCACCGTCGGCGCCGGGCCCCGCTGGTAGGGGTTCGCCGCGAGGGTCGTGACCGGGACGCCGTCGCGGGCCCCGGCCGGTGCGGCCGGCAGGGCGGCAAGACCGGCGGCGGTGAGGGCGAGTGCGAGCAGGGGACGGAGGGCGCGCGGGAACGGGCGTGGACGGGTCGGTGCGGGAGGCGCAGGGTGCACGGCATGCTCCTGGGGCGGTGGTCGGCCGGAGTGCGGGACGGTATCGACAAACATGAATCGATAACCCATGGTGCGCGTACGGAGCCGGCGGCCGGCAATCCCGATCCGGTCATGCCGGCGGCGTATGACGCGGGCCGCGCGCCCCGGTCGGGGCCGCCCGGTCGTGTCGTCCGGCCGTCCGACCGCGCAACGGGCAGGATGGCGGCATGGCCGAGCCGCACGACCTGACCGCGCTGGAGCAGGCCGCCGCGATCCGACGGGGCGAGCTGTCCAGCGTGGAACTGGTCGACCACCACCTGCGCCGGGTCGACGCGCTCGCCGACGGCGTCGGCGCGTTCGTCACGGTCACCGCCGAGCGCGCCCGGGCGGCG
>NZ_CADEAU010000120.1 GCF_902825405.1 Micromonospora maritima
AGGTGCCAGGCCCGGCGGTCGGCCGCGTCGGGGCCGGTCAGCACCGAGGCGATCGCCAGGTGCGCCGACCGGCGTCGCCCGGGTCCGGCCGCGGTGTGCACCGCCGCCCGCACCAGGGGGTGGCGGAACGTCACCTCCCGGGCGGTGACCCGGATCAGGCCGGCGTCGACAGCTCGGTCGAGCGCGTCCAGGCCCAGCCCGTCCACCGCCAGCACCTGGTCCAGCAGCGCCGGACCGGTGGTCTCGGCCACGGCGCAGACGACCAGGGCACGCCACGTCGTCTCGGGCAGGTCGCGGGCGTGCGCCAGGACGCTCGTCCGGATCCGGTCGGCCAGCACCAGCGGTTGCTCCAGCGGCAGCCAGCCGTGCCGGCGCTCCTCGGCCAGCGTCACCGGCAACTCGACCAGGGCGAGCGGGTTGCCGGCGGTGGCGACCGCCAGTTCGGTGGCGACCCGCCGGTCCAGCCCCGCGCGCATGGCGAGCCGCACGGCGGCCTCCGGCTCCAGACCGGCCAGCGGCAGCTCCGGCACGCCGCGCCCGTCGAAGCCGGGCACGTCGCGGCTGGCGAAGACGATCGCGACCCGGTCCGCGAGCAGCCGCCGCGCGGTGAACAGCAACGCCTCGGCCGAGGCCGGGTCGATCCAGTGCGCGTCGTCCACCAGGCAGAGCACGGGCGTCGCCTCGGCGGCCGTGGTGAGCAGGGTCAGCGTCGCCACGTACGCGGCCAGCCGGTTGACCGGGCGGGACCCGCCGTCGACGGCGAACACGGTACGCAGCGCGTCGGCCTGCTGCGCCGGCAGGTCGTCCAGCCGGTCGAGCAGCGGGCGGGCGAGTTCGTGCAGCGCGGAGAAGGGCAGGTCCGCCTCGAACGGCACGCCGGTGGCGCGCAGCACCCGCATCCCGTCGGCCCGCTCGGCGCAGTGGTCCAGCAGGGCCGTCTTGCCGACGCCCGCCGCGCCCCGGACGACAAGCGCTCCCCCGCGACCGTCGCGGGCGTCGGTCAGCAGACCGGCCAGGCGTCGGCACTCGTCGGCCCGCCCGAGGAGGCCCTCCCACCCGTCCCGGGCCGTGCCGTCGGCGAGAGCCGGAACCGGAGCACCACCCATGGACGCACGCTAACCGCTTGTCGGTTCCGGACCGGTGGGGCCGACGCGAACCCGACATCACGCGCCCGGACCCGCGTCGACTAGGAGGTTCCCGGATCCGGACCGGTGCCGCGCTCCCTAGCGTCGGCACCAGCCGGATCCGAGGCACGCAGCGGGATCGCCCGGGAGCGGCCCGGTCCGGCGACGGAAGAAGGGTCCGATCCGATGGGAGACGCAACGATGATCAGGAGCAGAGTGGGCGGGGCGGTGGCGGCGAGCCTGCTGGCCGCCGGGCTGGGGGCGGCGGCGCTCGGGCAGCCGGCGCAGGCGGCCGGCGGCCACTACACCATCGTCAACTACGGCAGCGGGAAGTGCCTGGAGGTGGACCGGTACGGCGCCCCGTCGTCGCTGGGCGGGCTCGTCGTGCAGCGGACCTGCGACGGGCAGGCGGTGCAGCGCTGGTCGCCGGTGGGCCAGAGCACCTACACGTTCGTCAACCAGTCCAGCGGCATGTGCCTCGACGTCCGCAACGGGGTGAACGCCGACGGCACGCCGGTGCAGCAGTGGGCCTGCACCGGGACGAGCAGCATGAAGTGGACGGTCAACCCGAACTCGTTCAGCGGTGTGCACCAGGTCAGGTCGCAGGTCGGCGGCCGGTGCCTGGACGTGCGGGGCGGCTCCTCCGCCGACGGCGCGACCGTCCAGATCTACCACTGCACCGGGTTCGGCAACCCGGCCCAGGTCTGGTCGTTCGTGCCGGCGTGACCGGCGGGCGCGGCCCGTCCCCGGGGTCGGGGACGGGCCGCCGTCGGCGCTCAGCGCCAGGTGTCGGTGGCGGTGCGCGTGCCGCCGGCCGGGGTGGTGAACGTCCGGTTCGCACCGGACTCCCAGGTCACCGAACCGTCCGGGTTCTTCTTCACGTACTTGTACTCGACCGCCGTGTCCGGGGGCAGCGCGACGGTCGCCCGCCACACCGGGTACGTGGCCGGGGAGAGCGGGACCGCCGCGCCCGGGTTCCAGCCGCCCAGCGCCGGGACGTTGCCGACGACGAAGACGTTCTGGCCGTACACGGTGGTGGCGGTGACGGCGAACGTGGCGGCGACGGTCGAGGTGACGGTGTCACCGCGGAACCTCTCGGTCACCGCGTACGTGCCGGCGGCCGGCGTGGTGAGGGTCCGGTTCGCGCCGGACTCCCAGGTGACCGCTCCGCCGGTGGTCATCTTCACGAACTTGTACTCCACCGTGGACGAGCGGGGCAGGTCGACGGTGGCGCGGTAGCTGCCGTCGCCCTGCGCAGCCAGTCTCACGGCGTTCGCCGGGGACCACGAGCCCAGCTCGGGGACGCTGCCGACGACGTACACGTCCTGGCCGGCGGCCGGCGTCGCGGCGACGGTGAACGTGGTGGCGACCCGGTCGGTGGGGTTGCCGGTCGGCGACGTGGTCGGCGAGGCGGTCGGCGACGGGTTCGTGCCCGGCCGGGCCCCGACATGGATCGCGACGGCGTCGTTGGCCGGGACGGTCACGGTGGCCCGGCCGCCGGAGACGGTCACCGTGCCGCCGGTGCAGCCGGTGGCGGTGGCGACGCCCGAGATGACGTCGCAGTAGCGGCCGTCGGCCAGCCCGGTGGCGAAGGTGGCGGTGGTGGCGGAACCGGAGTCGTTGATGCCGATCCACGCCCGGTCGCCCCGGTGGAAGCCGATCACGTTGCTGGTCACCGTGGTGAAGTCGGAGACGGTCCTCACCGGGCGGGCCGCGTTCGCCCAGCCGACCATGCCCTTGATGCCGGTGGTGCGGCTCAGGCAGGTCCAGGCGGCGCCGCAGACCGTGTCGGTGACCCGGCCGGTGCCGTCGTGCGGCGGCGACTGGTTGCGGTTCGACCAGGTGAAGCTGTCGTAGACCGAGGGCTTGCCGTGCGGGTAGGCGAGCGCGAAGTAGTTGGCAAGCACGTAGTCGGTGCCGTTCTTGTAGGACAGCACCACCCCGTCGCGCTCCAGGTCGTGGTTGGTGACCATGGCGAAGACGTTGGCGCTCGGCGCGTCGAGGTTCCAGTTCGCCACGTTCGCCAGCGCGGCGACGGAGCCCTGGAACGCCGAGCGGATGCCCTTGGCGTACGCGAAGTCGAGCACGTCGCCGTTGCCGGTGAACGCCCGGGCCTGCAGCGCCGGGTTGCTGGCGCCGTCGAAGATCTCCTGGGCCACGTACGGGCGCCTGCCCTCGGCGAGGGTGTCGTCCAGCTTGCCGAGGATCGCGGCGAAGTCGTCCTTCCTGACGTGCTTGACCGCGTCGACCCGGAAGCCGTCGACGCCGAGCCCGATCAGGTCGTTCAGGTACGCGGCGATCCTGGTGCGGACCGCGTCCTTCTCGGTGTAGAGGTCGGACAGGGACAGCAGCTCGCAGCTGGTCACCTGGGCCTCGTTGTTCCAGTCGCTGATGCCGCCGCCGGTCGGGCAGTTGTCGCCCGGGCGGTGGAAGTCGCCGCTGCCGTAGGGCACGGCCGGGTAGCTGTAGCCGGAGAACTCGGTGCCGGCGTAGCCGCGCGTGCCGGCCGGGTTGTTGGTGCCGGCCATGTGGTTGACCACGGCGTCGACGTAGACCCGCACACCGGCGGCGTGGCAGGCGGCGACCATGGCGGCGAACTGCTGCCGGTTGCCGAACCGGCTGTCCAGCTTGTACGACACCGGCTGGTAGACCTCGTACCAGGGGTGCACGCCGTCGGGGCTGCTCGGCAGGCTGACCGACTCCTGCGGCGGCGCCACCTGCACCGCGCCGTACCCGGCGGGTCCGAGGTGGTCGGTGCAGGCGGCGGAGACCGAGGGCCAGTTCCATTGCCAGAGGTTGGCGGTCACCTCGCTGTCGTTGAGGACGGTGGCGGCGCGGGCGGGGGCGGCGGTGGTGGCAGCCGTGACGACCGCCGTGCCACCGGCCGCGACCAGCGCGGCGGCGAGCATCAGGCGGCCGGCACGGCCACGGGGGTGTGGCCTGGCGGATTCCATGGCAGGGGGACCTCTTCCGTGCTCGAAGGGGTGCGCGGAGCTGGACGGCCGTCCGGGTAGCGAACACGATGCGGGATCCATGAAAGTCTTTGCAATACCTTGCGGCAAAGTTTTCGAAACCGGCCGGCAACACCGGTGCCGCAACATCCGCCCCCACCAGGGACGATCCCTTATAGACGGACATCGGCGACGGAGGCAGCACTCCCACGGCGCGAGACGGCCGGCCCCTCGTCCTGGGAAGACTGGCCACGCCGAGCAAGAACTTCCAGGATCAGCGGTCGACCCGGCCGGCGCGACGCCACAGCGCGACGGCACCGACCACGTTGAGGACCACACCCCACAGCAGCGCCGCGGTCACCCACCGGGCCCACGCCGGCCCGTTTGGCTCCGCGCCGAGCACCGCCCGCAGGGCCCCGTACGGGGTGAGCCGGTCACGGACCGCGCCGAGCGGCGTGAACAGCGCGTACGCGCCCAGCGGCAGCACGATCGTGGCCACGCAGGCCCACCCCGGCCGGGCGACCAGCAGCCCCAGACCCGTGCCGACGAGTTGCGCGAGCACCTGCACCAGCACGCCGGCGACGGCGAGCCCGCCGGCGTGCGCCCACGGGTCGGGGGCGGTGGACCCGGAAGCGGCCAGCGCGGCGCCGCAGATCGCGTCGCCGGCCAGCCCCACGGCCACGGCGATCAGCGTCGCCGCGGCGAGCGTGGGCAGCACCCGCCGGCCGGGCGCGCGGCGCAGGTCGTTCGCGAGCAGGGCACCGACGAACGGCAGCGGGACGGAGACGAACGCGTGCACCGTTTCGGCGAACGTCGCGGCGGTGCGTTCGGCGGGCGGGAGCCCGGCCAGGAGCGCCGCGGCGGCGAGGACGCCGACCCCTGCCGTCACCACGAGAAGGACCCGGCGCCCCCGGGTCCCTACCGCACGCCGCAGCGCGCCGGTGATCGTCTCGTGCACGTCCACGTGGGCCTCCACCTCGTGAGTTCGACCCGACCGAGGATCGCCGCCGGACGTGCAGCCGCGCACGAGCCGGAGGATCCGGCCGCTCCCCTACTTTGGTAGGTGGCGTCGCCACCCGTACCGCCTAGGCTGCCGGCATGGCCGCCGCGCTGTTCGCCCTGCTCGTACCGGATCCGACGGGCGACCGGACGGCCGCGCGCCACCGCCTGGCCGACACCGTGGCGGTCACCGTGGCGCTGGCGTACGGCCTGACGATGCTGCGGATCGGCGACGCGACCGCGGCCGGCGCGGCGATCCCGTGGCCGGTCGACGTGCTGATCGGCGTGCTCTGCGCCGTTCCGCTGCTGCTCCGGCGGCGCCGGCCGGTGGCCGTCCTGGTCGCACTGCTGCCGTTCGGCGCGATCTCGGTGACCGCGACCGGGCCGGTCCTGGTCGCGCTGTTCACCGCGGCGGTCCGGCACCGGGCCCGGCTGCTGCTCGCCCTGGCCGCGGTGCACGTCGGCACCGGCGTGGTCTACTTCCTGCTCCAGCACGACCCGCCGTACCCGGTCTGGGTGGACGTCGTCCTCCGCGCGGTGACCGGCGCCGCGGCGATCGGCTGGGGTCAGTTCGTGCAGGCCTACCGGCGGCTGACCGAGTCGCTGCGCGCGCACGCCGCGCGGTTGCAGGCCGAGCAGCACCTGCGCGTGGACCAGGCGCGGCTGACCGAACGGGCCCGCATCGCCCGGGAGATGCACGACGTGCTGGCACACCGGATGTCGTTGATCAGCCTGCACGCGGGCGCGCTGGAGGTGCGCACCGACGCCCGACCCGACGAGATCGCGATCGCGGCCGGCGCGATCCGGTCCAGCGCCCACGAGGCCCTCGAGGAACTGCGGGCCGTGGTCGGCGTCGCGGACCGGCCGGAGCCGCCGCAGCCCGGCTTCGCCGACGTGCCGGACCTGGTGGCGAGCGCCCGCGAGGCGGGGATGCGGGTCGAGTACGCCGACGAGGTGACGGGCGACGAACCGCCGACGGTGTTGGGACGGACGGTCTACCGGATCGCGCAGGAGGCGCTGACCAACGCCCGCCGGCACGGCAGCGACGCCAGCGCCGTGCTCCGGCTGACCGGCCGCCCGGGCGACGGACTGCGCATCGTGGTGGTCAATCCGTCCCCGCCGACGGGCGGACGCGCCGGCGGGCCGGGCGGGCGGGGACTGGTCGGCATCGGCGAGCGGGTGGCGCTGGCCGGCGGCCGGGTGAGCCACGGCACGGAGGGCGGGCGGTACCGGCTGGAGGTGTGGCTGCCGTGGCCGACGTGAGCGGACCGCCCGCCGGGTCGGAGCCCCGCCGGCGGCCGATCCGGCTGGCCGTGGTCGACGACGACCCGCTGGTCCGGGCCGGGCTGCGCATCCTGGTCGGCGGGTCGCCCGACATCGAGGTGGTCGCGGAGGCGGCCGACGGCGCGCAGGCCGTGTCGATGGCCCAGGCGCACTGGCCGGACGTGATCCTCATGGACGTCCGGATGCCCCGCCTCGACGGGCTGGTCGCCACCCGCCGGATCCGGTCCCGGCCGGGCGCACCGGAGATCATCGTGCTCACCACGTTCAACGCCGACGAGTACGTGCTCGACGCGCTCCGGGGCGGCGCGTGCGGCTTCCTGCTCAAGGACACCCCGCCGCGGGAGATCCTCGCCGCCGTCCGTACCGTCGCCGCGGGAGCGGCGATCCTGTCCCCCGCGGTCGTCCGTCGACTGATCGACCACGTCGCGGATCCGGTCGCGGGCAGCCGCCGGGCCCGCGCACGGGACCAGGTGGCCGCTCTCACCGAGCGGGAACGCGACGTGGCGGTGCGCGTCGGCCAGGGCCTGTCGAACGCCGAGATCGCCGCAACGCTGGGCCTGGGCGTGCCGACGGTGAAGGGGCACGTGTCGCGGCTGCTGGCCAAGCTGGGCCTGAACAACCGGGTGCAGATCGCCCTGGTCGTGCACGACGCCGAGCTGCTCTGAACGCCCGCGACCCCTCAGAACTGCCAGCTGAGCCCGTCGCCGCCGACGCGCACGGACAGCAGGACGGCCCAGACCAGCAGGTCGAGCACGCCCAGGGCGACGCCGAGGCGCCCACCGACGCGGCCGAACCGCCCGCCGGCGGGATCCCGCGCCGCCCGCCGGCCCAGCACGATGGCGATGGGGCCGAAGAGCAGGTTGAACACGAACAGGCCGGCGCCGCCCAGCATGAGGGCGGCCGAGGCGCGGCCGTCGAGGCGCGGCACGGTCCCGGCGGGCCGGGTGTCGATCGGCCGTTCCCGGCTGACGACGGACATGGTGTCTCCCTTCGCGCACGAGCGGGTTCGCCGGTGCGGCGGTGTCAGCCCTCGCGGGCGCGGCGTCGGGCCAGCAGGCCGCCGCCACGGGTCAGGACGCCGACGCCGGCCGCCACCGACGCGGCCGCGACCAGGCAGAGCAGCGGGCGGTCGGAGAACGCGGCGGTGCCGAGCGTGAGGGCGGCCAGCCAGAGCGCGGCCATCAGGGCGAGCATCGGGTTCGACCTCCACATCGGACGCGTGAACAGTTGTTCACTCAGTGCCCAGGCTAGGTGACCGGAAACGTCGGTGCACAGGTGTTTACTGGGTGACGTGTCCCATAGCCGATCCGCGCGCAAGGAACTCACCCGGCAGGCGCTGCTGGACGCCGCCGTGCGTCTGCTCGCCGACCAGGGCCTGAGCAGCCTCAGCCTGCGCGAGGTGACCCGGGCGGCGGGCATCGTGCCGGCCGCGTTCTACCGCCACTTCGCCGACATCGGCCAGCTCGGGGTCGCCCTGGTGGAGCAGTCCCTGGGCGGCACCCGGGACGCCGAGCGGATGGTCCGCATCGGACTCACCGGCAGCGACGAGCTGATCGAGCAGTCGATGGCCGTCCTCTTCGAGGAGGTCCGGCGACATCCGGAGCGGCACCGGTTCGTCGCCCGGGAGCGGTACGGCGGCGTGGCCGTGGTGCGCCGCGCGATCGAGGAGCAACTCCGGCGTGGCGCCGACGAACTCGCCGCCGACCTGGTCTCCGGCGGCCTGGACGCCGCCGCCTACCTGCGCGAGTGGCCGGCCGAGGATGTCCGGATGGCCACCACGCTCTTCGTCGACCACATGTGGCAGACCGCCGCCGCCCTGCTCGACGTGGTGGACGACCCGCGCGCCATGGCGGCCCTGCGCGAGCGCGCGACCCGGCAACTCCGACTCATCGTGGCCGGCTGCGAGCACTGGCGCGGTTGACCGCGCCCGGGTTCCGACCCGGGTACAGGCGAGCCCCGGTCGATCCGGGAGGGATCGACCGGGGCTCGTCGGACCGACGGCGGATCAGGCCAGGTCGAAGCGGTCCAGCTCCATGACCTTGGTCCACGCGGCGACGAAGTCGGTCACGAACTTCTCCCGCGCGTCGTCGCTGGCGTAGACCTCGGCGAGCGCCCGCAGCTGGGAGTTGGACCCGAAGATGAGGTCGACCGCGGTGGCGGTCCACTTCACCTGGTCGGTGGACAGGTCCCGGATCTCGTACACGTGCTCGTCGGTCTCCGACGCCTTCCACCGGGTGCCCGGGGAGAGCAGGTTGGCGAAGAAGTCGTTGGTCAACACGCCGGGCCGGTCGGTGAGCACGCCGTGCGACGAGCCGCCGACGTTGTTCCCGAGGGCCCGCAGACCGCCGACGAGGACGGTCATCTCCGGCGCGGTCAGGTCGAGCATGTACGCGCGGTCGACCAGCAGGACCTCCGGCTGGGTCTTCTCACCCGGCCGCAGGTAGTTGCGGAAACCGTCGGCGCGCGGCTCCATGACCCGGAACGACTCGACGTCGGTCTGCTCCTGGGTGGCGTCGGTGCGACCCGGCCGGAACGGCACGGTCACCTCGACGCCGGCGTCCCGCGCCGCCTTCTCGACCGCGGCCGAGCCGGCCAGCACGATCAGGTCGGCGAGCGAGATCTGCGCGCCGCCGGCGGCGTTGAACTCCTGCTGGATGCCCTCCAGCGCCGCCAGCACGGTGGCCAGCTGCTCCGGCTGGTTGACCTCCCAGTTGCGCTGCGGCTCCAGCCGGATCCGCGCGCCGTTGGCGCCACCGCGCTTGTCGGTGGAGCGGTAGCTCGCGGCCGACGCCCAGGCGGTGGAGACCAGCTGGGCGGTGGAGAGGCCGGAGTCGAGCACCTTGGCCTTGAGCGCGGCGACGTCGGCGTCACCGACCAGCGCGTGGTCGGCGGCCGGCACCGGGTCCTGCCAGAGCTGGGCCTCCGGGACCCACGGCCCGAGGAAGCGGCTGACCGGACCCATGTCGCGGTGCAGCAGCTTGTACCAGGCCTTGGCGAACGCCAGCGCGAACTCGTCCGGGTTCTCCAGGAAGCGCCGGGAGATCTTCTCGTACGCCGGGTCGACGCGCAGCGACAGGTCGGTCGTGAGCATCGTCGGCTTGTGCTTCTTCGACGGGTCGTGGGCGTCCGGGATGATCGCCTCGGCGTCCTTGGCGACCCACTGCTTCGCCCCGCCCGGGCTGGTGGTCAGCTCCCACTCGTAGCCGAAGAGGATCTCGAAGAACCGGTTGCTCCACTGCGTCGGCCGGTCGGTCCACGTCACCTCGAGACCGCTGGTGATCGTGTCCGCGCCCTTGCCGCTGCCGTGGGTGCTCAGCCAGCCCAGGCCCTGCGCCTCCAGCGGCGCGCCCTCGGGCTCCGGACCCACGTGGTCGTCGGCGACGCCCGCGCCGTGGGTCTTGCCGAACGTGTGGCCGCCGGCGATCAGCGCGACGGTCTCCTCGTCGTTCATCGCCATCCGGCGGAACGTCTCCCGGATGAAGTGCGCCGCGGCCAGCGGGTCGGCGTTGCCGCGCGGACCCTCCGGGTTGACGTAGATCAGGCCCATCTCGGTCGCGCCGACGCCGGGCGACATCTCCTTCTCGGAGGCGTAGCGCTCGTCGCCGAGCCAGGTGTCCTCCGGGCCCCAGAAGATCTCCTCGGGCTCCCAGACGTCCTCCCGGCCGAAGCCGAACCCGAACGTCTTGAAGCCCATCGACTCCAGGGCCACGTTGCCGGCCAGCACCAGCAGGTCGGCCCAGGAGATCTTCTGGCCGTACTTCTGCTTGACCGGCCAGAGCAGCCGGCGGGCCTTGTCCAGGTTGGCGTTGTCCGGCCAGCTGTTGAGCGGGGCGAAGCGCTGGCCGCCGTCACCGGCGCCACCGCGGCCGTCCTCGATGCGGTAGGTGCCCGCCGCGTGCCAGCTCATCCGGATCATCAGGCCGCCGTAGTGCCCGAAGTCGGCCGGCCACCAGTCCTGCGAGGTGGTGAGGACCTCGGTGATGTCGCGCTTGAGCGCCTCGACGTCGAGCTTGGCGAACTCCTTGGCGTAGCTGAAGTCCGGGCCCAGCGGGTTGCCCTTGTCGGAGTGGGCGTGCAGCACCGACAGATCGAGCTGGTTCGGCCACCAGTCCCGGTTGGTACGCGGACGACCGCCGGTCTTCGGGGTCGGCGAGTCGATCGCGGGGTTCTCGCTCTCGCTGCCGTGCGCGGTCACGGAGTCGTGCGCGACCGGGCAGCCGGCCGCCTCCTTGGCGTCCACGCCCTGGGCGCTGACGGGCGCGTTGTCCTGGGTGTCGCTCATCTGCTTCCTTCCGAACAACTGGCGGATCACTGGGCGGTACGGGTGGTCGCGCAACCGGGACAGGTGCCCCAGTAGACGACCTCCGCCTCGTCGACCACGAAGCCGTGGTCGTCCGAGGCGGTGAGACAGGGGGCGTCGCCGACGGCGCAGTCGACGTCGGCGATGGCGCCGCACGACCGGCACACGACGTGGTGGTGGTTGTCCCCCACCCGCATCTCGTAGCGGGCGGTGGCTCCGGCCGGCTGGATGCGCCGCACCAGCCCGGCGTCGGTGAGTGCCCGCAGCACGTCGTAGACCGCCTGGTGGGAGACCGTGGGCTGGCCCGTCCGGACCAGCGCGATCACGGTGTCGGTGTCGACGTGCGGGTGGTCCCGCAGCGCGGCGAGCACCGCCAGCCGGGGGCGGGTCACGCGCAACGAGACCGCCCGGAGCTGGGTCTCGAAGTCGGCCGTCACCCGACGAACACTAGTCCAGTCTTTCGGAATGAATCAAGTTTTTGCCCGGGTGTGTCCGCCGGCACACGCGCACGGGTGGGGACGCCGCGTCACCGCGGCGCCCCCACTGGAGAGGGCCGGCTCAGCCGGCCGAGCAGCTCGCCGTCGGCGTGTTGCTGTTGCCGTTCTTGTAGAGCGTGATGCCGAAGGTGTTGCCGTTGCCGTTCGGACGGGCGGTGAGCGTGCCGCTGGTGCCGCTGACCGAGGCGTTCCAGCTGTTCTGCAGGCTCTGGCCGCCCTGGGTCTGGATGCTGACCACCCAGTTGCTGGACCCGCTGACGGAGAAGGTGACGTTGAACCGGTCGCCCCACTCCTCGGCCCGGCTCACGCTGACCGTGCACCCGCCGCCGTTCGGCGGCGGGGTGGTCGGGTTGGACCCGCCGGAGCCGCCCACGGTGATGTTGGAGTTGCCGCTGCTCTGGTAGCCCTCGGTCGCCATGATCTGGTAGTCGTGGCTGCCGAGGTTCATGCCGTAGCGGGACCAGGCGTCGAAGTGGTTGCCCGCGGTGATCGTGCCGCCGACCCGCTTCGACTGCCGGACGCTCCAGTACTGGTAGAACGTGCGCGTGCCCTCGATGGAGGGCGCGTTGACCCGCTGGGTGCGGTAGATGTCGTAGGTGCCGCCGTCGGTGGAGACCGAGCCCATGTAGCCGCTGCCCGGGGGCCGCCAGCTGCCCCAGCTGTCGACGATGTAGTACTCGACGAGCGGGTTGCGGGTCCACCCGTAGAGCGTCAGGTAGGCGTTGCCGGACGGGTTGAAGCTGCCGGAGTAGGTGACGGTGCGGCGGGCGCCCGGGTTCCAGCCCTTGCCGGCGACGAAGTTGTTGATGCCGCTCCACTGGGTGCTGTACTGACCGCCGTTGCCCATGGTCATGGAGACGTTGCCACTGTCCTTCCAGAAGGAATAGAAGTAGCCGTTGTGCGTGCCTGTCGAGTTCGAGGTCACGGTCTGGTCGGCGTAGGCCGGGCCGGACAGGACCGCGGTCGTGCCGGCGGCGACCAGCGCCACGGCGCAGGCCCCGCCGAGAAGTGTCCTGAGGCGTCCGCGTCGGCGGCTGCCCGAGCGGACGGGGGCGTCGTTCATGGGCGTGTTCCCTCCCTGGGACGGCTGGCACGGGGGCCAGCGGGACGACACGGACCGCGCGGTGCGGGCGGACATCGACGGTCATAGAGGTACGTCGATGGCGTCAGTATTGAAGTCACCCGATCGGCGTGTCAACGACTTCCGGAAACGTTCTGGAAACACGAACCGGCGTTCATGAGGGGTGGGGTTCCCCCACACGGCAACGTCGAGCCGGACCCGACACCTGTGCGGAACCGAAACTTTCGCGCCCCTTCCGGTGCCGGTCGGGGGTGCGTGCGCCCGGTACCGTGAGCGGTCCGAGGCCACGGTGGGAGGTCGGGATGCCGGACGAACTGCTGCCCTACGCGGAGGTCACCGACCCCGGGTACGCGGAGCGGGCCGCGAGCACCTTCGCCGCGCGTCCGCACGGCCCGGCGGTGCTGCTGCACGGACCGTGTCCGCGCTGCGGCCACGCGACCACGAGCGCCCTGGTCGACGAGCTGTACCGGCGGGAGCCCGCGACGGCAGGACCGGATCACGGCTACCGGACGGTGCTGTGCGAGTGCGCCGCCGAGCACCCCGAGCGCCCCGCCGCGATGGTCGGCTGCGGCGCCTACTGGACGCTGGTGCTGGAGGACGAGGCGTGATCCGGCTCCGCCCCGGCCCGCCGGCGACCACGACCGACCTGCGCCGCGCCCAACAGCTGTCCGGCCTGTTGCGCGGCGAACTCGACCGGGTCCGCGGGGCCGCGCTGGCCTGGCGCAACGGCCTCGGCGGCCTGCTTGTCGCGCTGCTCGGCTTCGGTCTCGTCCGGGGCCGCACCGACGTCACCACGCTGCGGCCGGGCTGGGCAGCGGCGGTCGGGCTGCTGCTGCTCGGCGCCGTCGTCGTCGGCGCGGTCGGCGCCATGGCGTTGCTGCGCGCCGCACACGGCCGGCTCACCGTCACGCCGGT
>NZ_CADEAU010000121.1 GCF_902825405.1 Micromonospora maritima
GCCACGACCGCCGAAGCAGCCGCGCCCGCCGAAGCAGCGCCGGGGCGGGACCCCGCCGCCGGTGGCGCCTCCGCCGGGCTGGCAGGCCCCCAAGGGGTACGTCCCGGTGCCGGTACGCCGTCGCCGGCGCTGGCCCTGGCTGTTGCTGCTCTCCGTGGCGTGCTGCTGCGGCGTGCCGCTCTGGTGGGTCCAGCCGCTGTCCAGCCAGTACCCGGCCAGCGCCACCCTCCCGGAGCAGCTCGACTCCCTGCGGCTGCGCCAGGACCAGGGCAGCCAGGCGGCGGCCGAGGACCTGAAGAACCGGGTACGCCAGGCGGACTGGCTCGCCGAGGACACGTTCGCCGGCATCTACACCACGAACGACGGCAAGCGGGTGACCCTGTTCGGCAGCACCGGCTTCCGGTTCAGCCCGGAGTCCGACGCCGAGGCGGAGCTGAAGCGCCTCGCCGGCGACTACGACCTGCAACCCTCGGTGACCGTGGACACCGGCGTACGCGGCCGGCACGAGCGCTGCGCGGTCGGCCGGGCGGACGGCGACGCGGTGGTGGTGTGCACCTCGGTCGACCACGGCAGCCTCGCCACGGGCGTGTTCACCCGGCTGTCGGTGGACGACAGCGGCCGGCTGCTCGACGAGCTGCGCCAGCAGGTCGTGGTCCCGAAGCAGTCCTGAGCGCCCCGCCTCAGGCGGGCGCCTCGCCCGGCGTCTGCTCGGTGCGCCTCGGGGCGTAGCGCGGGACGTACTCCTGGCCGGTGAGCTTCTGGATCTCCGACATCATCTCGTCGGTCATGGCACGTAGCGAGGTCCGGTCGTCGGCCCGGCCGGTGAAGTCCAGCGGCTTGCCGAACCTGATGGTGATCTTGGCACGGCCGGGTCGGGGCACCCGCGTGCCGATCGGCTGGGCCTTGTCGGTGCCGGTCACGCCGACCGGGATGATGGGCACCCCGGCCGCCACCGCGAGCCGGGCCGCGCCGGTACGCCCGCGATAGAGCCGCCCGTCCGGCGAGCGCGTGCCCTCCGGGTAGACGGCGACCAGGTCACCGGCCTTGAGCACCGGGATCGCCGCGTCGAACGCGGACAACGCCGCCCGTCCGCCGGCCCGCTCGACCGGGATGGCACCCAGCCCGGTGAGCACGAACTTGGAGAAGCCACCCTTGAGCCCGGTGCCGTTGAAGTACTCCGACTTGGCCCAGAACGCCAGGTGCCGGGGGACCACCGTGCCGAGGAGCAGTTCGTCGGCGACGGAGAGGTGGTTGCCCGCGAAGATCGCCCCGCCGGTCGCCGGGATGTGCTCCAACCCCTCCACGTGCGGACGGAAGGCCAACCGGAGCGCGGGCGCCACGGTGAGCTTGCCGATGGTGTAGAGCAGGGGCACGGGTCCTCCGGCGGTCGTACGTGAAACAGGCGCTGTCACGGTAGCCGACGCCGTCACCGTCGGCCGAGCGGGTGGCCAGCAGTCCACCGCCGGTGAACCGGGTTAGGAAGGGGCCCTTCCTCTACCGAAAGCGTTAAGAAGGGCCCCCGCCTTACACCTCAGACGCGGCGGACGCTCACCACGACGCGCTCGCCGTCGCCGACCTCGCCGGCGAAGCCGTCGAGCCCCTCGGCGAAGTCGACGGTGTCGGCGAGCACCTCCCGCGCCACGAAGTCGGTGTACGCGGCGACCGCCGCGCGGACCTCCTCGGAGGCCGAGACGGCCACCGCGATGCGGTCCGAGACGTCCAGGTCGGCGTCCCGCCGGGCCTGCTGCACCACCCGGACCACGTCCCGGGCCAGCCCCTCGGCGGCAAGTTCCGGGGTGACCTCGGTGTCCAGCACGACCACGCCCTCGCCGCCGGGCAGCGGCGCCGAGTGCTCGGCGTCGGCGGCCACCAGGCGCAGTTCGTACTCGCCCTCGGCGAGGGCGACCCCGGCGGCGACCGGGGTGCCGTCGCGCAGCTCCCAGTCCCCCGCCTTGACCGCCTTGATCACCTGCTGGACCGCCTTGCCGACGCGCGGGCCGAGCGCCCGCGGCACCACGGTCAGCACCTGCTGGCAGTAGGCGTCCACGTCGTCGGCGAGGACGACCTCCTTCACGTTCACCTCGTCGGCGACCAGGTCGGCGAACGGCCGCAGCTGGGCCGCGACCGGCGAGGCCACGGTCAGCTTCGCCAGCGGCAGCCGGACCCGCAGGCCCTTGGCCTTGCGCAGGGACAGCGCCGCCGAGGCGACCGCCCGCACGTTGTCCATCGCGGAGACCAGCTCGTGGTCGGCCGGGAACTCCGCCGCCCGGGGCCAGTCGGTCAGGTGCACCGACCGCTCGCCGGTCAGCCCGCGCCAGATCTCCTCGGCGGTCAGCGGCGCCAGCGGCGCCACCACCCGGCACAGCGTCTCCAGTACGGTCCAGAGCGTGTCGAACGCGTCCGCGTCGCCGGCCCAGAACCGGTCCCGGGACCGGCGCACGTACCAGTTGGTCAGCGCGTCCAGGTAGGCCCGCACGGTCGCGCAGGCGCCGGAGATGTCGTACGCGTCCATCTGCGCGCCGACGGTCGCCACCAGCTCGTTCGTCTTCGCCAGCACGTACCGGTCGAGCACGTTCGCCGAGTCGGTACGACGACGCGCGGTGTGGCCGTCGGCGTTGGCGTAGAGCGAGAAGAAGTACCAGACGTTCCACAGCGGCAGCAGCACCTGGCGCACCGCGTCCCGGATGCCCGCCTCGGTGACCGCCATGTCGCCGCCGCGCAGCACCGGCGAGGACATCAGCATCCACCGCATCGCGTCCGAGCCGTAGGCGTCGAACACGTGGTAGACGTCCGGGTAGTTGCGCAGGCTCTTGGACATCTTGCGTCCGTCCGAGCCGAGCAGGATGCCGTGGCTGAGGCAGTTGCGGAACGCCGGCCTGTCGAACAGCGCGGTGGCCAGCACGTGCATGGTGTAGAACCAGCCGCGGGTCTGCCCGATGTACTCGACGATGAA
This sequence comes from Micromonospora maritima, assembly GCF_902825405.1. Lineage (GTDB taxonomy): Bacteria > Actinomycetota > Actinomycetes > Mycobacteriales > Micromonosporaceae > Micromonospora > Micromonospora maritima. Next base: position 2,954 of record NZ_CADEAU010000121.1, read on the forward strand.
GTCACCCGGGTAGTGGTGCTCGAACCACTCGCGGTTCTCGAACGGGTAGTGCACCTGGGCGAACGGCATCGAGCCGGACTCGAACCAGCAGTCCAGCACCTCCGGCACCCGGCGCATCGTCGACCTGCCGGTCGGGTCGTCCGGGTTGGGGCGGACCAGGTCGTCCACCGCCGGCCGGTGCAGGTCGGTCAGGCGTACGCCGAAGTCCCGCTCGATCTCCTCCAGCGAGCCGTACACGTCGACCCGGGGGTAGGTCGGGTCGTCGGACTTCCACACCGGGATCGGCGAGCCCCAGAACCGGTTCCGGCTGATCGACCAGTCCCGGGCGTTGGCCAGCCACTTGCCGAACGAGCCGTCCTTGATGTGCCCGGGCGTCCAGTTGATCTGCTGGTTCAGCTCGACCATCCGGTCCTTGAACGTCGTCACCGCGACGAACCACGACGACACCGCCTTGTAGACAAGCGGGGTCTCGCAGCGCCAGCAGTGCGGGTAGGAGTGGGTGTAGGTGTCCTGCCGCAGCACCACCCCCCGCTCCTTCAGCTCCCGGATCACCGGCTTGTTCACGTCGAAGACCTGCTCGCCCTGATAGGGCGGGACCAGCGCGGTGAACCGGGTGTGGTCGTCCACCGTGACGACGGTGGGGATGCCGGCCGCGTTGCAGGTGTTCTGGTCGTCCTCGCCGAAGGCGGGCGCCAGGTGGACGATTCCGGTGCCGTCCTCGGTGGTGACGAAGTCCGCCCCGAGCACCTGGTAGGCGTTCGGCCCGGCCGGCTCGACCAGGAAGTCGTAGAGCGGCGTGTAGCGGCGTCCGACCAGGTCCCGGCCGTGCACGGTGCCGACCTGCTCGTAGCCCTCCAGCTCCTTGGCGTACGCGCCGAGGCGCGCGGCGCCGACGACGTAGCGCTCGCCGTCACGCTCCAGCAGCGCGTACTCGATGTCGGGGCCGACGGCGAGCGCCAGGTTCGACGGCAGCGTCCACGGCGTGGTGGTCCAGACGCCCAGCTTGACCGGGCCGCGCAGCGGCTCCGGCGCGTCCTCGTCGGCGGTCAGCTCGAACCAGACGGTGAGCGTCGGGTCGTGCCGGTCCCGGTAGACGTCGTCCATCCGGGTCTCGGTGTTCGACAGCGGGGTCTCGCACCGCCAGCAGTACGCCAGCACCCGGAAGCCCTCGTAGACCAGACCCTTGTCGTGCAGGGTCTTGAAGGCCCACATGACGCTCTCCATGTAGTCCAGGTCGAGCGTCTTGTAGTCGTCGGCGAAGTCGACCCAGCGGGCCTGCCGGTTGATGTACCGCTCCCAGTCCTGGGTGAACTCCAGCACGCTGGTGCGGCAGACCTCGTTGAACCGGTCCACGCCGAGGTCGAGGATCTCCGCCTTGGTGGTGATGCCGAGCTGCTTCTCGGCCACCACCTCGGCCGGCAGCCCGTGGCAGTCCCAGCCGAAGCGGCGCTCGACGCGTCGCCCGCGCATGGTCTGGTAGCGGGGCACCACGTCCTTGACGTAGCCGGTGAAGAGGTGGCCGTAGTGCGGCAGCCCGTTGGCGAAGGGCGGGCCGTCGTAGAAGACGAACTCGTTGCCGGCGTCGCCTGCGACGCCGCCGTCGCCACGGTCCGTCGGTTCCGGTTGCCGGCCGGAGGCCGGCCTGGCCTCCACTGACGCTTCGAAGGTCTTGTCCGCGGTCCAGTGCTCCAGCACCCGACGCTCGACGGCGGGCAGGTCCGGGCTCGCCGGGACGCCGGCGCCGCTGGGGTCGTGCAACGGATAGGCCATCGCCTGTCGCTCTCCTCGCGCAACTCACTCGTCGGTGGGTCTGCGAGGACGAACCCGGTGGGTACGCCCGAAGGGGCGCTCCCGGGGTCCGCGGTACCACCCCGCTTGACGGTCGAGGTGCGACCGCCCGCTCGTTGGTCGGCTGTGACGGGCCGTCCCGTCCGGTTCTACTGAGCCGGTCTCCCGGCCGTTCTTCCGGAGGCTCGCCGGTGATGGCCGGGTCGTAGCCTGTTCACCCACCAGCCTACTCGATCCCCCACCCGCCCCACCCCCGACCGCCCTCCGTCCCGGCGATCATGAGGTGTGACCGGCACGTCAACGACGGTTGTCCGGACCCCGGCATGAGCGCCGTCACACCCCGTCACACCCGGGCGGCCGTGGACCGTCCTGTCCGCGTACCCGAATTTCCGAGGAGGCGGCGATGAGCCGGATCGACATGGCGGCGGTGGCGCCGGAGGCGTACCGGGCCGTGCTGGGCCTGGAGAAGTACGTCCGGGCGAACGTGGACCGGACGGTGCTGGAGCTGGTCAAGCTCCGGGCGTCGATGATCAACGGCTGCGCGTTCTGCGTCGACATGCACAGCCGGGAGGCGCTGGAGGCCGGGGAGGACAGCCGGCGGCTGTTCGCCGTCGCGGCGTGGCGGGAGGCGCCGTTCTTCGACGAGCGGGAGCGGACCGCGCTGGCCCTCACCGAGTCGGTGACCCGGCTGGGCGAGCACGGCGTGCCGGACGACGTCTGGGACGCCGCGGCGAAGGTCTGGTCGGAGAAGGAACTCGCGGACCTGGTGACGGCGATCGCCACCATCAACGTGTGGAACCGGGTCGCGGTGACCTGCCGGACCCAGCCGCCGGCGCTTACCTGACGGCGGACGTGCGACGGCCCCGGTCCCCGCGAGACGCGGGCCGGGGCCGTCGGCCGTTCCGGTCAGCCCAGCTCGGGGAACCAGAGCGCGATCTCGCGCTTGGCGCTGTCGGTCGAGTCGGAGGCGTGCACCAGGTTCTCCCGGTTCGACAGCGACAGGTCGCCCCGGATGGTGCCGGCGGCGGCCTTGCGGCCGTCGGTGCTGCCGATCATCCCGCGCACCACGTCGATGACCTCATCGCCGGAGAGCACCAGCGCCACCAGCGGGCCACCGGTCATGAACGTCTTCAACGGCGGGTAGAACGGCTTGTCGACGTGCTCGGCGTAGTGCTGGTCGGCGAAGTCGCCGTCCATGGTCCGGCTCACCATCGCGTCGATCCGCAGGCCCTTGCGCTCGAAACGGGACAGGATCTCGCCCACCAGACCACGGCGCACCGCGTCGGGCTTGATCAGTACGAGCGTCCGCTCGTCCGGGCTGCTGCTGGACACGCTGGTTTCCTCCTGCGCACTCAAACGGGGTCGGGCTGGGTACGGTCAGCGTAGCGACCCGGTCCCGGCGCCGGCGCGGCGGCTGTGTCTTCCCTGGCCCGCCGCGGCGGCCTAGCCTGGCCCTGGAACCCCTGGGAGGTCCACTGTGGCGAATGGCGGGAACCGCACGATCGCGCCGGTACGCAAACTGATCGGCGCGGTGCTCGGCACCGTGGCCACCTTCGTGACCGTGTTCGGGCTCGGCATGACCAGCTGGGCGATCGTCGCCCTCGGCGTCGCGCTGCTGGTGCTGGCGATCGCCCTGGCCACGGTACGCGGCGGCGGCCGCACCTGGGTGGTCGGCCTGGGGCACGTGCACAGCGCGTCCGAACCACCCACCCAGTACGCGTTCGGTCGCTGTGAGCTGCAACTGGTGATCGACGCCCCCGGGCTGCCACCCCGCTCCAAGAAGATCATCGAGCCCCGGGTGCCGGTCGCGAAGTGGCCCTCCCTCGGGCAGGCGCTGCCGGTGCGGGTGGCCCTCGACGACCAGCGGCACGTGCGCGTGCTCTGGGACGAGGTGCCGACCCACGCCGAGACGGCCGCCGCGGTCGCCGACCTCCCACCCGAGTACGCCGGCCCGGACCCGCTCGACGACCCCCTCATCGCGCAGGAGGCGCCGCCGTGGGCCGGACGCGCCCCGGAGGACGAGTTCCGCGACGACTACCCGCCCGCGCCGGATCCGTTCCTGGACGACGTCCCACCCCGACCCGAGGACCGCGAGCCGGTGGTGGTGCACCAGCGCCCCGGCGGCCCGGTGGTGCTGGAGGGGCAGCTGGTCGAGCCGGGCGCCGCCGGCCCGCTTCCCCGCCGCGCCCCGGCGCCCCGTACCCCGGTCGAGGAGCCGACGACGGTGCCGGTCGCCACCGTGCCGGTCGACCCGATCGACGTTCCGCTGGACGAGCCGGCGGACGCGTCGGATCGTGTGGACGCGCCGCCCACGGCCGAGGAGCTGGACGAGGCCATCTTCGGTCCGGCCGGCACCGACGAACCGGACGAGCTGGCCAGCCCGATCAGCGGTGTCGGCATCACCCTGCTCGTCACCGACCTGGACCGGTCCCTCGACTTCTACCGCGAGCTGGGCTTCGACGAGATGGACCGGGGCGAGGGCAACGCCGTGCTCTCCTCCGGGCCGACCCGGCTGGTGCTGCGCCGGGTGACCGGGGCCGCCCCGATCAGTCGCCGGCTGGTGCACGTCAACCTGGAGGTCGACGACATCCAGGCCGCGTACGAGCGGCTGCGCGAGTCCGGCGTCCGGTTCACCTACGCGCCGCGCGTGGTCAACCGGGGCACCAAGCTGGAGGTGTGGGCGGCGGCGTTCCGCGACCCCGACGGTCACGGCGTGGCGCTCACCCAGTGGCGCACCCTCGCCGACGCCCCGATGTAAGGACGGGCCCCTTCTTAACGCCTCAGGTAGAGGAAGGGGCCCTTCTTAACACGCGGAACCACGCGACGGCGCTCAGCCGAGAATGACCCGCCGCACGTGCAGCGCGTACGCCCACACCAGCGCGAAGATCACGCCGAGCACGAACAGCGACCAGTGCAGCAGCCCGGAGAGCAGCAGCAGTCCCTGGAGCACGGTGCCGGCGTGCCACGCCCAGGGGCGGCGCATCATGCCGGCCAGCACCACGCAGGCCACCGCCAGCGCGACGATCGCGCCGACCGCCTCCCCGCCCAGGTCGCCACCGACCACCCGGATCGGCTGGATGGCCAGCAGCAGCACCAACGCCTCCAGCGCCATCGTGCCGGCACCGAGCCCGCGTACCGCCTTGTCCGGGTTGCGCAACCCGGACCGGCGCTCGCCGTCCGCCGGCTCCGAGCCGCCCGGCTGCTCCGGACCGGCCGGCTGCTCAGCGCCGGTCGGGCGCGGCTGCGGGCCGGTCATCGCTTCAGCAGCCGGCGGGCGTCGGCCACGGTCACCACCGATCCGGTGATCAGCACGCCCACCCCGGACAGTTCGCCCGGCACGTCGGACTCGGCCTCGGCCACCGCCGTCTCGATGGCGTCGGGCATCTCGCGGGCCACCTGGACCCGGTCCGGCCCGAAGACCTCCCGCGCCAGCTCGGCCAACTCGTCGACGGGCATGGCCCGGGGCGAGCTGTTCTCCGCCACCACGACCGAGTCGAGCACCGGTTCGAGCAGTTCGAGCAGGCTCGCGGCGTCCTTGTCACCGAGCACCGCCAGCACGCCGACGAGCTTGCTGAACGCGAACTCCTCCTGCACCGCGGCGACCGTGGCGGCCATGCCGTGCGGGTTGTGCGCGCCGTCGAGCAGCACCGTCGGCGCGGTGCGGACCCGCTCCAGCCGGCCCGGCGAACTGGTCGCGGCGAAGCCCTCACGGACCGCCTCGACGTCCAGCTGCCGCCGCGTCCCGGCGCCGAGGAAGGCCTCCACCGCGGCCAGCGCCACGGCGGCGTTCTGCGCCTGGTGCGCGCCGTGCAGCGGGATGAAGATCTCCTCGTACACCCCGCCCAGGCCCTGGATGGTCAGCACCTGGCCGCCGACCGCGACCGCCCGGCGCAGCACCCCGAACTCGGCGCCCTCGCGGGCGACCGTGGCGTTGACCTCGGCGCAGCGCTCCAGGATCGGCCGGGCCGCCTCCTCCTCCTGCGCCGCCGCGATCACGGTGGCACCGGGGTGGATGATGCCCGCCTTGTGCAGCGCGATGTCCTCGATCGTGTCGCCGAGCCACTCCGTGTGGTCCAGCCCGATCGGCGTGATCACGGCGACGCCCGCCTGGATCACGTTCGTCGCGTCCTCCGCGCCGCCGAGCCCGACCTCCACCACCGCCACGTCGACCGGGGCGTCGGCGAAGGTGGCGAACGCCAGCGCGGTGGTCATGTCGAAGTAGGTGAGCGGCTCGGCGGACCGCTGGTCCACCAGCTCGGCGAGGGGCGCGATCTCGCGGTACGTGGACACGAACCGCTCCTCGCTCACCGGCTCGCCGTCCAGGCTGATCCGCTCCCGGACGGTCTCCAGGTGCGGGCTGGTGTACCGGCCGGTGTGCAACCCGAACGCCCGCAGCAGCGAGTCGATCATCCGGGCCGTCGAGGTCTTGCCGTTGGTGCCGGTCAGGTGGATCGACGGGTACGCCCGCTGCGGGCTGCCCAGCAGGTCGAGCAGGCTCTCGATCTTCTCCAGCTCGAAGTGCATCCGGGTGAAGCCGCGCCCGTTGAGCGCGGCCTCCACCTCGGCGAACGCGGGGTCGGTGCGGTCACTCATGAGGGCAGCGCCTCCAGGGCGGCGTCGATCCGGACCAGGTCCGCCTCGGCCACCGCCAGTCGCTCACGGATCTTGGCCACCACCGGCTCGGGCGCCTTGCCGACGAACGCCGGATTGTCCAGCTTCGCCCGCGCCTGAGTGGCCTCCTTCTCGGCCGCCGCCCGGTCCTTGGTGAGCCGGGCCCGCTCGGCGGCCACGTCGATCGAGCCACGGGTGTCCAGTGCGACGCTCACCGCGCCGGGCATCGCCAGCGTGGCGCTCGCCTGGAAGTCGTCGCCGGGCGCGTCCAGCCGGGCCAGCGATCGGACCAGCGGCTCGTGCGACGCGATGCCCGCGCCGGCCAGGCCGTCGAGCCGCGCCGCGACCCGCTGGGTAGGCCGCAGCCCCTGGTCCGACCGGAACCGCCGGACCTCGGTCACCACCCGCTGGAGGGTGCCGACCTCGGCCTCCGCGGCGTCGTCGACCAGGGTACGGTCGGCGACCGGCCAGGCCGCCGTCAGCACCGTCTCGCCGCCGCCGAGCGCGGCCCACAGCTCGTCGGTGACGAACGGGATGACCGGGTGCAGCAGCCGCAGGAGCTGGTCCAGCACGTGACCCAGCACCCGGCGGGTGGCGTCGGCGGCGGGGCCGCCCTCGGCCAGCACCGGCTTGCTCAGCTCCACGTACCAGTCGCAGACGTCGTCCCACGCGAAGTGGTAGAGCAGGTCGCAGACCTTCGCGAACTCGTACGCCTCGAACTGCTCGTCCACCTCGGCGGTGACGTGCGCGAGCCGGGACAGGATCCAGCTGTCGACGGTCGACAGGTCGCCGGCGGCCGGCAGCGGGCCGTCCGTGTGCGCGCCGTTGAGCAGCGCGAACCGGGTGGCGTTCCAGAGCTTGTTGCAGAAGTTGCGGGAGCCCTGGCACCACTCCTCGCTGACCGGCACGTCCTGGCCGGGGTTGGCGCCCCGGGCCAGCGTGAACCGGGTGGCGTCGGCGCCGAACCGGTCGATCCAGTCCAGCGGGTCGACCACGTTGCCGAACGACTTCGACATCTTCTTGCCGTGCTCGTCACGGACCATGCCGTGCAGCGCCACCACGTCGAACGGCTGCACGCCGTCCATCGCGTACAGGCCGAACATCATCATCCGGGCGACCCAGAAGAACAGGATGTCGTAGCCGGTGACCAGCACGCTGGTCGGGTAGAACTTCGCCAGGTCGGGGGTGCGCTCCGGCCAGCCGAGCGTGGAGAACGGCCACAGCCCGCTGGAGAACCAGGTGTCCAGCACGTCCTCGTCCTGCCGCCAGCCCTCGCCGGTCGGCGGCGCCTCGTCCGGGCCGACGCAGACGATCTCGCCGGCCGGGCCGTACCAGACCGGGATGCGGTGGCCCCACCACAGCTGGCGGGAGATGCACCAGTCGTGCATGTTGTCGACCCAGGCGAAGTAGCGCTTGGCCAGCTCGGCCGGCTCGATCTTCACCCGGCCGTCGCGCACCGCGTCGCCGGCGGCCTTCGCCAGCGGCGCGGTGTTGACGAACCACTGCAACGACAACCGTGGCTCGACTGTCGTCTTGCACCGCGAGCAGTGCCCCACCGCGTGCAGGTACGGCCGCTTCTCCGCCACGATCCGGCCCTGCTCGCGCAGCGCCGCGACGATCGCCGGGCGGGCCTCGTAGCGGTCCAGGCCCTGGAACGGACCGGGAGCGGTGATGACGCCGCGCTCGTCCATGATCGTCAGCGACGGCAGGTCGTGCCGCTGGCCGATCTCGAAGTCGTTGGGGTCGTGCGCCGGGGTCACCTTGACCATGCCGGTGCCGAAGCTCGGGTCGACGTGCTCGTCGGCGACGATCGGGATCCGCCGGTCGGTGAGCGGCAGCTCCACCTCGGTGCCGATCAGGTGCCGGTAGCGCTCGTCGTCCGGGTGCACCGCCACCGCGGTGTCACCGAGCATGGTCTCGGCCCGGGTGGTCGCCACCACGACCTCGTCGCCGTAGCGGATCGAGACCAGCTCACCCTCGTCGTCGGTGTGCTCCACCTCGATGTCGGACAGCGCGGTGAGGCAGCGCGGGCACCAGTTGATGATCCGGTTGGCCCGGTAGATGAGCCCGTCGTCGAAGAGCTTCTTGAACATGGTCTGCACGGCCCGGGTGAGGCCCTCGTCCATGGTGAAGCGCTCACGGTCCCAGTCGACCGCGTCGCCCAGCCGGCGCATCTGGCCGAGGATCGCGCCACCGGACTCGGCCTTCCACTGCCAGACCCGCTCGACGAACTTCTCCCGCCCGAGGTCGTGCCGGGACAGCCCCTCACCGGCGAGCTGCCGCTCGACCAGGTTCTGGGTGGCGATGCCGGCGTGGTCCATGCCCGGCAGCCAGAGCGCCTCGTACCCCTGCATCTTCTTGCGCCGGGTGAGCGCGTCCATGAGCGTGTGCTCGAACGCGTGGCCCATGTGCAGCGAGCCGGTGACGTTCGGCGGCGGGATGACGATGGTGAACGGCGGCTTCTCGCTGTCCGCCGACGCCCGGAAGTGCCCGCCGGCTACCCACTGCTCGTACCGTCGCTGCTCTACCTCGCCGGGCTGGTACTGGCCGGCAAGGGTCGGGGCGTCGGGGCGTCGGGCATCCAGTCTCTCGGTCACCCTGAAAGTCTACGGAGCGCTTTGGGAGACCTGACGTGCGCCACCTGTGATTCGCGTACGGTGGCGGGCATGTCCGACGCGCATCTCACCGAGCGTCCGGTCGACGGGGGTCACGGTCCGCTCGAACTGACCGACGAGCCGATCAACCTGAGCCGCCGCGACCCCGCGCTGGAGCCCGACCGGCGGCCCGTGTCCCGTCGCCGCAAGATCGTGCTGGCCGCCCTCGTGGCGGCCGGCCTCGCCGGCGCCGGAGCCCTCGGCCTGGGCGGCTGGCGGGTGGTCCAGGAGAAGGACGCCCGGCTGACCCAGCCCGCGGAGGTGGCCGGGCTGCGCCGGGACGACAGCGACCGGGCCCGCAGCACCGCCGACTACCTGCGCGACGGGTTCGCCGCCGACATCGAGCTGGACCGCAGCTTCGGCGCGGTCTACACCGACCCGGGCGACGCCAAGCGGTCCGTGCTGCTGTTCGGCGGCACCACACTGCTCTGGCAGCCGGAGCGGGACCTGGACACGCTCTTCGGGCTGATGGCCGACGAGACCGGCAAGGTGGCCGGGCTGCGTGAGGTGGACGCGGGCCGGCTGGGCGGCGTGATGAAGTGCGGTACGACGAGCGGTGACGGCGGCGACTTCACGGTCTGTGGCTGGGCGGACCACGGCAGCGTCGCGATGGGCATGTTCCCGGGTCGACCGGTGGACGACGCCGCGACGCTGTTCCGCCGGCTCCGCGAGGGTATCCAGAGCCGCTGATCCCGAGCGGGCCCGGTCACCTTCCCCGGCATGACGCGCTCTCGCCGTCCCGCGCTCCCGCCGTCCCGCTACCGGAGCCGTCCCCGTTCCCGGTGGCGGTTCCGCTCCGCGCGCGCCCCGCCACTTCCCCGTCTCGGCGGCCCGGTCCGTCACTTCGGGGAGGTGGCGGTATCGGCACCGCCTTGACCCCGCCACTTCCCCGAGCTGCCGGCTGGCCCGCCGGTTCGGGGCGGTAGCGGTGTCGGTGTCGGTGCCCGGAAATGCGTCAGGGCCACCCCGATGGGGGTGGCCCTGAGCTGAAGATTGTCCGGCGGTGTCCTACTCTCCCACACCCTCCCGAGTGCAGTACCATCGGCGCTGGAGGGCTTAGCTTCCGGGTTCGGAATGTTGCCGGGCGT
>NZ_CADEAU010000122.1 GCF_902825405.1 Micromonospora maritima
CCGCGGGTCGAACCAGAGCCGCATCTGCGGCCGGCCGGCGCCCGGTTGGGCCACCGGGTCGCGCCGGGTCAGCATCGCCACGTCGACGGTGAACTCGAACAGCCGCCAGTCGCCCTGCGGGGCCGCCCGGGCGACGCGGGCCAGCCGGGCCACCGTGGCCGGGTCGGTCACCGGACGGGCCCGGCCCGCCACGTAGGCCTCGTCGTCGCTCTCCTCCGGCGGGAAGGAGTGCAACGCGTAGCGGCCGTCGCGTTCGAGGTCGCGGCGCTTCGGGGAGTCGATGACGAAGCACCAGAGCCCGTCGTCGGTGATCACCGGGGAGACCGGGTGCACCCGGGGGCCGCCGTCGGCGCGGACCGTGGCCAGGTAGCCGAAGCCCGGCCCGTACTGCTGCATCAAGAGGCGGATCTCGTCGGCGAGACGGGGCTCGTCGGCGGCGAATTCGGACCAGGAAGCCATGCGGACATTCTATCGAACACGTGTACGAAGAAGTAGTGCGACACGCAGGTCACCCGTACCTGTCGCTATGGTGTTCCGATGCTGCTCTCCGACCGCGACCTGGTCTCCGAGATCGAGGCGGGCACGCTCGCGCTGGAGCCCTTCGAGCCCACGCTGGTGCAGCCGTCCAGCATCGACGTACGCCTGGACCGGTTGTTCCGGGTCTTCAACAACCACCTCTACACCCACATCGACCCGTCGGTGCAGCAGGACGACCTCACGTCGATGGTGGAGGTGCCGGAGGGCCAGCCCTTCGTGCTGCACCCGGGCGAGTTCGTGCTCGCCTCCACGCTGGAGGTCATCTCGCTCGGCGACCAGCTCGCCGGGCGGCTGGAGGGCAAGTCCAGCCTGGGCCGGCTCGGCCTGCTGACCCACTCCACCGCCGGCTTCATCGACCCGGGCTTCTCCGGTCACGTCACGCTGGAACTGTCCAACGTGGCGAACCTGCCGATCACGCTCTGGCCCGGCATGAAGATCGGCCAGCTCTGCATCTTCCGGCTCTCCTCGCCGGCCGAGCACCCGTACGGCTCGGCGGTCTACGGATCGCGTTACCAGGGCCAGCGCGGCCCGACGCCGAGCCGGTCGTGGCAGAGCTGGCGCACCTGGCCGACCCGCTGACGCCGACCGCCGCTTGTTAAGAGGGTCCCCCTCCTATGCAGAATGCGTTAAGAGGGGGCCCCTCCTTACATCTCAGCCGGGGCGGCCGTAACTGTTGATGTCGCCGTCGTCGACGCGCTTCATCGTGATCGGCTTGCCGGACTGGGAGGCGTGCACCACCCAGCCGTCGCCCACGTACATCCCCACGTGGTGCAGGTCGCCGTAGTAGAAGACCAGGTCGCCGGCGCGCAGCTCGGCCCGGCTGACCCGCCTCGTCACGTCGTGCTGCTGGCGGGCGTTGTGCGGCAGGGACACCCCGGCCTTGGCCCACGCGGCCATGGTCAGGCCGGAGCAGTCGAAGTGGTCCGGGCCGGCCGCCCCCCAGACGTAGATCTTGCCGATCTGGGCGCAGGCGAACTTGACCGCGACGCCTGCCGCGCCGCCGGGGTAACCGGCCGGGCAGGGCGCCGGGCGCAGCGGGCCGCCACCACCGTTGCCGTAGACCTTCAGCCGCAGCTTCTGCAGCCGGGCGATCTCGCCGTCGATCTGCTTCTTCTTCGCGGCGAGCTGCGCCTCGGTACGGCTCAGGTCGGCGACCATCTGGTCCAGCGGCCGCTTCTTGGCGGCCAGCTCGTCGCGCAGCGCGGCGACGGACCGGACCTGCTCGTGCTGACGGTGCGCGAAGCGGTCGAGCAGCTCCAGGCCGCTGACCAGGTCGCCCGGCGAGCGGCTGCCCAGCAGGGCGTTGACGGTGGAGAGGTTGTCGCCCTTGTAGGCGTCGGCGGCGAGCCCGCCGACCTGGCCGAGCGCGACGTCCACCCGGGCCTGGAGCGGGGCGATCTGCCGGCCGAGCGCGTCGGCCTGCCTGCGCCGCACCGCGAGCTGCTCGCGTACGGCGTTGACCTGTTCGATGACCGGTTCGAGCTTGTTCCAGTCGCGGTCGATCTGGGCCTCGATCTCGGCGACCGAGGGTTCGGCGTGGGCCGCCGTGGCGCCGCCGGTCAGGACGACGGCGGTGCCGACCAGGGCGGCGAGGGCGGTGGTGAAGCGGGACCAGCGGGAACGCGGCGCGACGACGTGCCGGTCGGTCGACCGGTTCGACGACGGCCGCGGGGCATGGAGTGCCACCGGGCGTCCGTACTCCTTCTTCCTGCCCGCCTACCGGGTTAGCTGACGGATTCGGGCGGGAAGGGAGCCGCCCTACCGCAGCAGCGCTGCGGATTCACCCCAGGTACCTGGTTCCCCGGCTCGCCCGTGGGCGACTCGGCGGTGTCGGACCGTCACCGACCGGGTTGGACGGTGAAACTGGCGGCCGACGATTGACCAGAGTAGGAGCCGTCGTTATCGATCCGCAACTCGGGACGCCGTGACACTCCGTACCGATGCCGAGGATGAAGTTTTCTTTCATTAAGGATTACCTGCTGGAAAGGTATTGACCCTCGCGGGTGTGCGGAGTGAGGGTGGGGACGCAGTGACCCCCATCCCTGTCCAGGAGGTTCGATGCACCTCTCCACCCCACCGTCGGGCGGACGGATACTGCTGGCCGCCGCCGTGGCGACCGCCACCGCGCTGGCCGTGACCGGCCCGGTGACCGCCGCGCCGGAAGCCGCCGGACCCACCACCGACCGGCAGCGCCAGTACGCCGCCGCGGCCGCCGAGTACGGCGTACCGCAGAACGTGCTGCTCGGCGTCTCCTATCTGGAGTCCCGCTGGGACACCCACCCGGGCCAGCCCAGCACCAGCGGCGGCTACGGCCCGATGCACCTGACCGACGCCGCGCACGTCCTCGCCACCCCGGGCAGCGCCCACGTCGACGAGGACGAGGACCCGCGCGGCGACGACTCCCGCCCGCTCAAGCTCGACCCGGCCACGGCCGCCGCGCCGCAGCGGGAGACTCCGCTGCCCCGCGCGTCCCTCCAGACGATCGACGCCGCCGCGACGCTCACCGGGCTCGACGCGCAGGCGCTGCGCACCGACCCGGCGGCGAACATCCGCGGTGGCGCGGCGCTGCTCGCGTCGTACCAGAAGGCCCTGGGCGGGCCGGTCGGCGCCGGCACCGACGCGGCGGCCTGGTACGGCGCGGTGGCCCGCTACTCCGGCGCGGACACCGCCGACGCGGCGGCGGCCTTCGCCGACGAGGTCTACGACCAACTCGGCCAGGGCGCGACCCGGACCACCGACGACGGGCAGCGGGTCACGCTGGCCGCCACCGCCGCGCGTCCGGACCGGTCCGGGCTGGCCCGGCTCGGCCTGCGGCACGCGCAGCGGCCGGACGGCCTGGAGTGCCCGGTCCGGCTGGCCTGCGAGTGGATTCCCGCCCCGTACGAGCAGCTCAGCGCCGACCCGGGTGACTACGGCAACCACGACCTGGGCAACCGGCCCAAGCAGCAGAAGATCGAGTACATCGTCATCCACGACACCGAGGGCTACTTCGGCCCCAGCGTCGACCTGGTCAAGCGGGCCGACTACCTGGGCTGGCACTACACGCTGCGCTCGGTGGACGGCTACGTCGCCCAGCACATCAAGGCCAAGGACGTGGGCTGGCACGCCGGCAACTGGTACGTCAACGCCAAGTCCATCGGCCTGGAGCACGAGGGCTTCGCCGGTCAGGGCACCTGGTACACCGAGGCGATGTACCGGGCCTCGGCCAAGCTGGTCCGCCACCTGGCGCTGAAGTTCGGCATCCCGCTGGACCGGCAGCACATCATCGGGCACGACAACGTGCCCGGCACCACCGCCGGCACGGTCAGGGGCATGCACTGGGACCCGGGCCCCTACTGGGACTGGTCGCACTACTTCGACCTGATGAAGGCGCCGTTCCGGACCACCGGCACGGCCCGCACCGGGCTGGTCACCATCGACCCGGACTTCGCCACCAACCGGCCGGCGTTCGTCGGCTGCAACCAGCAGCCGCCGGGCGTCCCGACGCCCGTCCCGCCGGCCGAGACCTGCCCGTCGCGCGGCTCCTCGGCGGTGGTCCTGCGGACCGCACCGAGCGCGGACGCCCCGCTGGTCAACGACCTCGGGCTGCGCCCGGACGGTACGCCGGACACGATGTACATCTCCGACCACGGCGCCCGCGCCTCCGCCGGCCAGACGTACGCGCTCGCCGGCCGGCAGGGCGACTGGACGGCGATCTGGTACCTCGGTCAGAAGGCCTGGTTCCTCAACCCGGCCTCCGCGCCCACCGCCAGGTGGGCGACCGGCTTCGTGGTGACCCCGCGCCCCGGCCGGGCCACGATCCCGGTGTACGGCCGCGCCTACCCGGAGCAGGCCGCCTACCCGGACACCATCCCGTACCAGACCATCTCGCCGCTCCAGTACACGCTCGCGGCGGGCCAGCGGTACGCGGTCGGCGGGGTGCTGCCCGGCGAGTACTACCGCGCGGTCTCGTTCGACGGCTCGGCCCCGGGTGACCGGACCGTGGTCCGCGGGAAGAACCGCTACGTGCAGGTCCAGTTCGGGCACCGGATCATGTTCGTGAACCTCGACGACGTGCTGGTCCTGCCGTCGCCGGTCGGCGCGCCGAGGTAACGGCCCACCGCACACGTGAAGGCCCCCGGTCCAGTCGGACCGGGGGCCTTTCGGTGGCGCGAACGGGTCAGCTGACCCGGACGAAGCCTGCCAGCGGTTGGGTGCTGATGCTCGACACCTGGACCGGTTTGCCGGTCCGGGGCGCGTGGACCATCACCCCGTTGCCCAGATAGAGCCCGACATGGTGCAGGTCGCTGCCGAAGAAGACCAGGTCACCGGGTCTGGCCTCGGACCGGGAAACGCGTCGACCCTCGTTCCACTGGGCGCCGGTGAAGTGGGTGAGCGAGATGCCCGCCGCCTTGTAGGCGTACTGGGTCAGGCCGGAGCAGTCGAACGAGTTCGGGCCGGTCGCGCCCCACACGTACGGGTCGCCCACCTGGGCGCACGCCACCTTGATCGCGGTACGCGCAGCGCTGCTCACCACGCCGTCGATGGCCGGGCAGCCCGCCGGCCGGATCGACGTCACCGGCAGCATCGCGGTCAGCCGCTTGATCTCGGCGTCGATCTGCTTCTTCTGCGAGGCCAGCTGCGCTTCCTGCTTCTGCTCGGTCTCGATCAGCTGGTCCAGCTTCTGCTTCTGCGCGTTGAACTTGTCGCGGGCCGCGAGCACGCCGGCGATCTGCTTGCGCTGGTCGTCGGCGATGCGGTCGAGCATGACCAACTGCTCGGCGAGCGTGCCCGGCTTGGTGCTCACCAGCAGCGCGCCCATCTCCTGCGACGGGCCCCGCATGTAGTAGCGGGCGGCGATGTCGCCGACCTTGTTCATGGCCAGCGTCGAGGCGAGCTCCAGCGGCACCATCTTCTTCTGCAGGTCCGCGGACTTCTTCTTGTTGACCTTGAGCAGGGAGCGGACCTTGTTGTAGTTCTCGATCGTGGGTTCGAGCTTCTCCCACTGCTTGTCGATCTGGGCGTCGATCTCGTCGACCGAGGGCGCCGCGTGCGCCGGGGCCGCCAGCATCCCGGCGCCGACCGCGACGGCCGCGACCAGGGTGAGGAGACGGCGTACCACCCGGTGGAACCCGGCCGGACGGCCGGGTCGAGCGCTCGGGGCGTGACGTTCAGGGGGCATGGTTGCCACCGGCACGGACTCCTTTGCAACCGACCGCCGGGCGCCTCGCGAGAGGGAAGGTCGAGGCAGACGACCCACAGCGGTCGGTGCCCCACATTAGGGAAGGCACCGGGGTGGAATCAAGGCGACCTTTTGTTCAATCACGTATCCGCAATCGGTTGCACACCAAGGGTGTTCATTCACTTGCCGACGATGGCCGTCAATACGTCGTCGAGCGTCACCACGCCGAGGGGCCGCCGACCGTCGCTGACCAGCACCATGTGCCGGCGCTCGCGACGCATCGCGAGCAGCAGGTCGGCGAGCGTACGGTCCGGCGGCACCACGGCCAGCGGTCGGTAGACGTCGGCCGGCACGGGGGCCCGGCGACTCGCGCCGGCGTAGCCGAGCACGTCCTTGACGTGCACGAAACCGAGCACCCGCCGGGTGGCCCGCTGCACCACCGGGAAACGGGACCGGCCGGTCCGGGTCGCCAGCACCTCCAGCGAGGCCGGTGAGACGTCCTCGGCCACCGTGGTCACCGTCGACCAGGGTTGCAGGGCGTCGGCCGCGGTACGGCTGTGCAGGGCGAGCGCGCCGGTGATCCGGGCGTGCTCCTCGGCGTCCAGCAACCCCTCGGTCCGCGCCTGGGAGACCAGCCCTGCCAGCTCCTCGGCGGTGAACACGGTCTTGACCGCGTCCGTCGCCTCCACCCGCCACCACCGCAGCACCTGCCGTGCCGACCACTTCATCGCCAGCAGCAGCGGCTTGGTGGCCAGGCAGAACGCGAGCATGGCCGGGCCGAGCCAGAGCGCCGACGGCTCCGGACCGGCGAGCGTGATGTTCTTCGGCACCATCTCGCCGACCACGGTGTGCAGGAACACCACCACGGCCAGCGCGATCACGAAGGCCACCGGGTGCACCGCCGACGCCGGTAGGCCGAGCGCCTCGAAGGGCACCTCCAGCAGGTGGGCCAGCGCCGGCTCGGCGATCGCGCCCAGGCCGAGCGAGCAGACCGTGATGCCGAGCTGCGCGCCGGCGATCATCAGCGGGATCTGGTTCATCGCGGCCAATGCCCAGCGCGCCCGCTTCGACGTCGCCGCGAGCGGTTCGATCACCGTACGCCGGGACGCGATCAACGCGAACTCGCTGCCCACGAAGAACGCGTTGCCGAGCAGCAGCACCAGGGCGACAAGCAGTTCAGGCACCGTCGTCGGGCTCCTCGGGGCGCACCACCCGGACCTGCTCGATCCGGTGCCGGTCGACCTCCACCACGGTGAACTCGTAACCGGACTCGTCGACCGTCTCACCGGCGACCGGGATGTGGCCGAGCCGGGCCATCAGGAACCCGCCGAGCGTCTCGTACGGCCCCTCGGGCAGCCGGAAGCCGGTCTGCTCGACCAGCTCGTCGGCCCGCAGCACGCCGTCGACCAGGACGGTCCGCTCGCCGCCGGGCACGGTCAGCTCCGCCGGCCCGAGGCCGTCCACCGCGTCCGGGTCGAACTCGTCGGCGATCTCCCCGACCAGTTCCTCGACCAGGTCCTCCACGGTCACCACGCCGTCCGTGCCGCCGTACTCGTCGACCACGATGGCCAGGTCCGCGCCGGCGTCCTTCAGGGCGGCCAGCACCCCGTCCAGGTCCAGGCTCTCCGGCACGTACACCGGTTCGCGGGCCACCGAGGCGACGGTGGTGGCGGCCCGGCGGGCCAGCGGCACGCCGAGCGCGTCCGGCACCCCGGCGACGCCGGTGACCAGGTCGAGCGTCTCCTCGTACACCGGGAACCGGGTCCGGCCGGTGCGGCGGGACTCCTCCAGCAGCTCGGCGACGGAGGCGGTGGCCCGCAGCGCGACCACGTCGACCCGGGGCGTCATCGCCTCGGCGGCCCGCTTGTCGCCGAATCGGATGGTGCGGCGCAGCAGCATCGCGGTGTCCGGCGGCAGCGCGCCGGCCCGCGCCGAGATGGCGGCCAGCAACCCCAGTTCCTCCGGCGAGCGGGCGCTCGCGAGTTCCTCCTGCGGCTCCACGCCCAGGCGGCGCACCAGCCGGTTGGCCGAGTCGTTGAGCAGCCGGATCAGCCAGCCGAAGGTGCGCGAGAACCCGCGCATCGGCGCGGCCGTGGCCAGGGCCGCGGGCATCGGGCGGGCCAACGCCAGGTTCTTCGGCACCAGCTCGCCGAAGAGCATCGAGAGGAGCGTGGCCAGCGCCAGCGCGAGCAGCCCGGAGAAGCGGTCCGCCCCGCCGAACGGGTGCAGGAGCGGCGCGACGAGCCGGGCCAGGGCGGGCTCGGCCAGGTAGCCGGTGAGCAGCGCGGTGATGGTGATGCCGAGCTGCGCCCCGGAGAGCTGGAAGGACAGGTCCCGCAGCGCCCGGCGGACCGTGGCGGCCCGGCCGTCCCCCTCGTCGGCGCGCCTGTCGATCTCCGCGCGGTCGACCGTGACCAGGGCGAACTCGGCCGCGACGAAGAACGCGTTGCCCGCGGTCAGCAGCACGAAGCCGACCAGGGGCAACAGCGTCAGAACCACGAGGCCGTCGATGGGCGTGATTGTGGCACGCGCGCGGCGGTGGTGCGGCACCCGTAGCGTGGCGGGTATGGACGGCCTGCTGCTCACCGACGAACTGGTCCTGCTCGCCTACGACGACGCCGGCACGAACCGGCTCGGCAGTCCGCACCTCGGCTACGGCCTCGCCGGGGCGGTGCTGCTGGAACTGGCGCTCGCCCACCGGGTGGAGGTGGTGGACAAGCGGCTGGTGGTGACCGACCCCGCTCCCACCGGCGTGCCCCTGCTCGACGAGGCGCTGGCCGGCGTCGGGGCCGGACGCCCCCGCAAGCCGAAGGACTGGATCGGCAAGCTGGCCAAGGGGCTGCCGGACCGGGTCCTCGACGGGCTGGTCGGCTCCGGGGTGCTGCGCCGCGAGTCCGACCGGGTGCTGCTGGTCTTCCCGCGTACCCGCTATCCCTCGCCGACCGGCGCGGAGCCGGCGGTGGAGACCGCGGCCCGGCGGCGGATGGTGGACGCGCTGGTCGGCGACGGTCCGGTCGACGCGCGGACCGCCGCGCTGCTCGCCCTGACCCGCGCGGTCGGTCTGGACCGCAAGCTCTTCCGCGAGCTGCCGAAGGAGCGGGTCAAGGCGCGTCTGGCCGAGATCGCCGCGGGTGACTGGGCCTCCGCCGCGGTGAAGAAGGCGATCGAGGAGATGCAGGCCGCCGTCATCGTCGCGACCACCGCCACGGCGGCCATCAGCGTCACCACGACGAGCTGAGACGACGGCGGCGGCACCGCACGGGTGCCGCCGCCGTCGAGGTCCGGCTTCCCGCCGGGGTACGTCTCAACCGGCCGCCGGAGCGGTCTCCTTCTCGCCGGCCGGCGCGTCCGGCTTGACCGAGCGCAGCAGCACGCTGGCGACGTCGACCACCTCGACGTCCTCGCCGGCGCCCTTGCCGTTCACGCCGTCGTTGAGCATCGTCGAGCAGAACGGGCAGCCGACCGCGATGGTCTTCGCCCCGGTGGACATGGCCTCCTCGACCCGGTCCACGTTGATCCGCTTGCCGATCTTCTCCTCCATCCACATCCGGGCGCCGCCGGCGCCGCAGCAGAAGGAGCGCTCGCTGTTGCGCGGCATCTCGGTCAGCTCGCCCTGGATCGAGTCACCCAACACCTCACGCGGCGCGGCGAAGACCCGGTTGTGGCGGCCCAGGTAGCACGGGTCGTGGTAGGTCACGCCGCCGTCGACCGGCTGCACCGGGGTGAGCTTGCCGGCGCTGACCAGGTGGGCCAGCAGCTGGGTGTGGTGCACCACCTCGAACTCGCCGCCGAGCTGGCCGTACTCGTTGCCGAGGGTGTTGAAGCAGTGCGGGCAGGTCGCGACGATCTTCCGCTTGCTCTTCTCCCGGCCCTCGAACGCCTCGTTCAGCGTCTCGACGTTCTGCTGGGCGAGCATCTGGAAGACGAACTCGTTGCCGATCCGCCGCGCCGGGTCACCGGAGCAGGTCTCGCCCTCGCCGAGGATCGCGAACTTCACGCCGGCCTCGTTGAGCAGCGTGGCGACCGCGCGGGTGGTCTTCTTGGCCCGGTCCTCGAACGCGCCGGCGCAGCCGACCCAGAACAGGTACTCGAAGTCGTCGACCTCGCCGACGCGCGGCACCTCGAAGCCGAGGCCCTTGGTCCAGTCCTCGCGGGTGTTCTGCGGGGCACCCCACGGGTTGCCCTTGTTCTCCAGGTTGCGGAGCATGACGCCGGCCTCGGAGGGGAAGCTCGACTCGATCAGCACCTGGTAGCGGCGCATGTCGACGATGTGGTCCACGTGCTCGATGTCGACCGGGCACTGCTCGACGCAGGCGCCGCAGGTGGTGCAGGACCAGAGCACGTCCGGGTCGATGACGCCGCCCTCCTCGGCGGTGCCGATCAGCGGCCGGTCGGCCTCGGCCAGGGCCAGCACGTCCATGTGGGCGAGCTGCGCCTCGGTGGCCTTCTCCTCGCCGGTGAGGTCCTTGCCGCCGCCGGCCAGCAGGTAGGGCGCCTTGGCGTACGCGTGGTCGCGCAGGCTCAGCACCAGCAGCTTCGGCGACAGCGGCTTGCCGGTGTTCCAGGCCGGGCACTGCGACTGGCAGCGACCGCACTCGGTGCAGGTGCTGAAGTCGAGCAGGCCCTTCCAGCTGAACTGCTCGACCTGGGCGACACCGAACTGGTCCTTCTCCGGGTCGGCCTCCTCGAAGTCCAGCGGCTTGCCCTCGCTGGTCATCGGGCGCAGCGGGCCCAGGCCCGAGCCGGCCTTCTTCTCCGGGTCACGCTTGAAGAAGATGTTGGGGAACGCCAGGAAGCGGTGCCAGGCCACACCCATGGTCACGTTCAGCGAGATCACGATGAGCCAGGTCATCGAGATTACGATCTTGATGAGCGCGGCGATGCTCGCGCCGTTCTCCCAGCTCGGCAGCACGGCGCCGACGGCGTGGCTGAGCGGGGTGGCCCACACCGGGTACTCGAAGTGGTCGGTGGCGACCTTGAAGCCTCGGATGACGAAGCCGAAGATCAGGACCAGCAGCACGATCCACTCGACGAAGTAGCCCTGCCACATGGTCGAGCCGGTGAAGCGGGAGCGGTTCTCGGCGCGACCGGGCCGGTTGCGCAGCCGGATCGCCATCAGCACCAGGATGCCGGCAAGGCCGAGGATGCCGATCCACTCGGTGACCAGACCGAAGACCGTCCAGGACCCGATGATCGGCAGCCCGCCGGTCGGGGTGACGACCTCGAAGTACGCCTCCAGCACCAGCAGCGACAGCACGACGAAGCCGACCATCACGGTCCAGTGCGCGGCGCCGACCACGCTCCACTTCAGCATGCGGGTGTGACCGACGGTCTCCACCAGCATCTTCTTCGTGCGCGCGCCCTTGTCGGCGAACCGCTCGGGCGCGGGTTGCCCCAGCCGGATGACGGCCGTCATCTTCATGACCGCGCGCACCGCAAGCCACACCGCCACGGCGGTGATGGCGGCCGCGAGGATCGTGGTGACGATCTGGACGCTGCCCATCGAGTTGGCCTCCCGGTCTGCTGCTTGTCAGTGCAGCCTACGCGGAAGGTTACCCAGCAGTAACGTGAGTCTTCTCGCACCGGCCACGCCGCCCTGCGCACACCTTAGGTGCAGCGGCGTCCGGGTGCCGGACAGGGGCGGCGTGGCGTGACGTGCGACCGGCGGCTCAGCGCCAGCGGGAGAGCAGGATCAGCGAGGAGACCATGGCGCCGAAGCCCACCGCGAGGTTCCAGTAACCCCACGAGGCGACCGGGTAGGCCTGCTCGGAGAGGTAGTAGACCACCAGCCAGCCGATGCCCACCACGATCAGCGCGACAGCGGTGATCGGCAGCCAGACCGGGCTAGGCTTGCGCGTCGACGCCGTCGCCGTCGGACGGACGTCCGTCGGCGGGGTGTACACCTTCTTCTTGCGGACCTGAGACTTGGGCACGACGCTCTCCAGAGGGGGGTACGACCTCGTCCGGCCTGACAACCGGGCGCGGGGGCGACGGTCCATGGCCAATAATGTTCGACAGCTAGCGTAGTCCCGACGGACCGTCCAGGCCACGAATGGGGTCAGGCCGGTGCACGGAGTGACCGAAAAGAGCGGACTTTTCGGGTCGAGCAGGTCGGTTCGCCTCGGCGCGGGCCGGAACGAGACGACGGGAAAGGGAACGCCCGGTGGAGTACACGTCCGGCGCCGCATCCTGGCAGAAGGTCCTCCGCCGCGCGGCAGCCGGCCTGCTGCCCCGGCGCGCGCGCCAGCGCCGCCCGGGATGGTCGATCGGCGTACCCCTGATCGCCGCCGCGGCGGGCCTGCTCTTCACCACCACCGCGACCACCGCCGGCGGCACCTCGCTGCGGGAGGACCGGCGTCCCCAGCTCACCCAGCTCATCGAGGACCGACGCGAGCAGGTCGCGGCCAGCGAGGCGAAGGCGGCACGGCTGCGCGACGAGGTCGAGGAGCAGACCGAGGCGCTGGCCGGCACCGACGGGCCGGTCAAGACCCAGCGGGACCGGGCCGCCGCCAGCCGGCAGGCCGCCGGGTTCACCGCGCTCACCGGCACCGGGATCACCATCGAACTGGACGACGCCGACTGGGGCCCCGGCCAGCCGCCGCCCAAGGGCGCCAGCAACGACGACCTGGTCGTGCACCAGGGCGACGTGCAGGCGGTCGTCAACGCGCTCTGGGCGGGCGGCGCGGAGGCCATGTCAATCATGAACGTCCGCGTCCTCAGCACCAGCGCGGTACGCTGCGTCGGTAACACCCTGCTGCTGCACGGCCGGGTTTACTCCCCTCCTTTCAAGATCGTGGCTATCGGCGATCCCGCGGAGTTCCAGCGGGCGCTCGCCGCCTCTGAGGGAGTCCGGGTGTTCAAGGAAGTGGCCGACCACTACCAGCTCGGCTACGTCGAGCGGGTCTCCACCGTCACCGTGCCGGCGTTCGAGGACTCCACCGCGCTGCAGTCGGCGACGGTGCCCAGGTGACCGGCGACCGCCCCGCGGAACGCCACGGTCGCGACCCGCACGAGGAAGCGACCGAGTTCCTCCCGAAGGTCGACCGGCCGGCGCCCGCCCCGCCTCGACCCCCGCTCGACCTACCCTGGCCGGACACCGGGCCGGCCCATTCGTCCCCGGCCCGTCGCGGCCCGGACGGGCGCGACGCCAGCGGGCGAAACGCCGGCGGACGCGACCCTGGCGGACGTGAGCCGGGCCGTCGTGAACCGGGTGGACGTGAGCCGGGCCGTCGTGAACCGGGTGGACGTGAGCCGGGCCGTCGTGGGCCGGGTGGGGCTGACCAGGGCCGGCGCGAGCCAGGCCGGTGGGATTCCGCCGGCCGTGGGCCGGATCCCCGTGACCCGGTCGGCCGGGACGCCGGCCGTCGTGAGCCCGACGGCC
>NZ_CADEAU010000123.1 GCF_902825405.1 Micromonospora maritima
GCCACCGCCGCGTCCGCGACCGCCCGCAGCGTCGCGGCCAGCAGCTCCGCCGGCCGGTACGCGCGCCCGCGCAGCTCGACCGTCTCCTCGTCGACCCGCCGCTTCGGGTTCGGCTCGTAGCCGGCCGGGTCGGCCTGGGCCAGGCGCTGCGCGTCCCGGCCGACGTGCAGGTGACCGTCGGCGTCGGCGTACACCCCGGACGGCAGGATCGGCTGACCGTCCACCAGCAACGGCCGGGTACGCCCGTCCGGCCGGCGCAGCACCGCCACGGTGTTCGAGGTGCCGAGGTCCACGGCGAGCGCGAAACCGTCCTGCTGGCCTGACATCCGTCGCTACCTCCACCCGACGAGCCGATGTCCGGCCCCGCATCGTACGCAGCCCGCGCCGCCGGGCGACCCGGCCGGTGCCGGAAACGGGGTGGCCCGATCGGGTCGCCCGCGCCTACCGTCGCCGCCATGAAGGTGCTCTCGGTCAACGTCGGCCGCCCGCGACCCAACCCGTGGAAGGGGATCGGGGCCACCGGCATCGACAAGCGGCCCGTCGACGGCCCCGTTCCCGTCACCGTGCCCGACCGCAAGGGCACCGGCCAGGTCGGGCTGGCCGGCGACCGGGCCTACGACGTGGCCCATCACGGCGGCCCCGACCAGGCGGTCTACGCGTACGCCCGGGAGGGCCTGGACCGCTGGGAGGCCGAGCTGGGCCGGGCGCTGCCGAGCGGCGCCTTCGGGGAGAACCTGACCACCTCCGGCGTCGACGTCGACGGCGCGCTGATCGGCGAACGGTGGCGGATCGGGGCGGACCTGGTGCTGGAGGTGTCCTGCCCGCGCATCCCGTGCGGCACGTTCCAGGGGTGGCTGGGCGAGCACGGGTGGATCAGGCGGTTCACGCACGCGGTGCGGCCCGGGGCGTACCTTCGGGTGGTCACTCCCGGCAGCGTGCGGGCCGGCGACCCGGTCGAGGTGGTGCGCCGGCCGGACCACGACGTGACCGTGGCCGTCGTGTTCCGGGCGACGACGCTGGAGCCGGAGCTGCTGCCCCGGTTGCTGGTCGCCGACGCGCTGCCCGGGGAGGACATGGAACGGATCCGCCGTCGACTGGACGCGTTCGCGGCCGGGGCGGCGCACGACCGACCCCGGGAGGGCCGATGACACCCGACGACGAGGCGTTCCTGCGCCGTGCCGTGGAGCTCGCCGACCGGGCCGGGGCGTCCGGCGAGCGGCCGTTCGCCTCGCTGCTGGTGGGTCCGGACGGCACGGTCCTGATCGAGGACCACAACACCGTGGTGTCCGACTCGGACGTCACCGCCCACCCGGAGCTGAAGCTGGCCCGCTGGGCCGCCCGGGAACTGACCCCCGACGTGGCCGCCGGCACCACCATGTACACCAGTTGCCAGCCCTGCCCGATGTGTGCGACCGCGATCGGCGTGTCCGGCCTCGGCCGGGTCGTCTACGCCCTGTCCAGCGAGCAGTTCGCCGCGGTCCGGCCGGCCACCCCGGAGCCGCCCCCGGTGCGCTACGAGGGACCGGCGCTGTTCGACGAGGCACGCCGGCCGATCGAGGACCACTACTGACGCACCGGATCCGCCGTCGGGGCAACCTTCCCGCGCCACCGCGCCGTTCACCAGTCATGGGACGGGGAGACGTGGCGCGGTGAAGCGCGCCGACGAGGACGAGTACCGGCAGTTCGTGACGGCCCGCCTGGAGCCGCTGCGGGTGACGGCCTACCTGCTCTGCCGGGACTGGCACAGCGCCGACGACCTGGTGTCGATCACCCTCGGGAAGCTCTACCGGCACTGGCGCCGGGTCCGCGCGGTGGAGAACCCGGACGCCTACGTCCGGGCGGTGCTCACCAACGTCTGGCTGGACGAGCGGCGCCGGCCGTGGCGGCGGGAGCGGGCCACCGCAGACCTGCCCGACCGGGCCGACCCGGCGGCGTCCGACGCCGCCCCGGCCGACCGGGCCCACCTCCTCGCCCTGCTGTCCCAGCTGCCGCCGCGCCGCCGCGCGGTGATCGTCCTGCGGTTCTGGTGCGACCTGTCGGTCGAGGAGACGGCACAGGCCCTCGGTGTCAGCGCGGGCACCGTCAAGAGTCAGGCGGCGCGGGGCCTGGAGAGCCTCCGGGTGCTGGCGCGGAACGGAGAGCGCTCATGATCGACCAGACGGACTTCCGGCAGGCGGTCGGCGAGATCCCGCCCACCTCCGTCGACGTGGAGCGGATCATCCGGGACCAACGCCGTCGGCACGCGCTCACCCGGACCGCGCTCGGCGCGGCTGTCGCCGCGGCCGTGCTCGGGGTCGTCGTCCCGATCGTCGTCGTGGCCGGCCCCCGACCGGGCCCACCCGCCGCGTCGCCCGCCCCGACGCCGTCGTCTGCACCGACCCCGCGCCCGGCGCCCGGTACGACGTTCGGCGCGACGGACCGGGCTCTCTTCGCCGCCCTGGCCCGCGAGGCCCCGGACGTCGGGTGGATCACCGAGGACTGGCCGTCCGACGGTGACGTGGTGACCTGGCGCTCCACGAACTCGACCTCGCCGTACTTCGGTCAGGGCCCGATCCGCGCCGGGGACCGCACGGGATACTTCGTGCTCCAGATCGAGCGGGACTGGGACCGGCGGGTGGCCTTCTGCGTCCCGGGGACAACCGGCAAGGCGCGCTGCGCCGAGAGCGTCGGCCCCGGGGGCGAGAAGGTCACGACCTGGTCGAACGAGGCGCCGCTCACAGCGTCGGCCCGCAACCGGGCCCGGGGACCCGGCGCGACGCCGGTCGGGCCGCCCGGCGACCGGTTCGCGTCCGTGGGCGGGGTCGCCGTGGAACGGCCGGACGGAACGGTGCTGATCGCCGACGTGGTGGCCGACGGGGAGAGGTCGCCGCTGACCGTCGAGCAGTTGACCGCCATCGCCCTGGATCCCACGGTCCGGCTCTACTGACCTCGTCCACCGGGCCGGATCCCGCTCGCCGCGGGCCCGGCCCGGCGGGCAGGACGCCGCCCGGCGCCGCGGTCCGGGCGCGACATCGACGCCCCTTGCCTCCCCGCGCATCGACGGTAGTATCCCTTCGTTTTGTGTTGTCACGGGGAGGAAAAATCCATATGCGATGGAAGTTGTCGGTCGGCGTCCTCATGGCGCTGGCCGTTCTGATTCCGGCGGCGCCGGCGACGGCGCGAGCCGCCACGCCGGGGCTGGACGCGGCCTGCCAGACGGTGGAGCGCAAGGTGTTCAAGGACCTGCGTGAGTTCGTCACCATCGACCTGGACACCGCCACCAACACGCAGGTACGCCTGTTGGCGAACCAGATCCTGGCCGAGGCGAACGCCGAGTCGTTGCCCGTGCTGCCCCGCGCCATCCAGGAGCGACTGGACGGCACCGCGGACGAGCTGCGCGCGTTCCTCAAGACGGACATGCAGAAGGCGTGGTCGACCGATCTGCGGATCTCGGTGGCCCGGACGTTGGTGGATGCCGGCGCGAATGTGAAGGCGGCCGCCCAGAAGGTGCTCGACGCCCCCGACGTCGACGTCTACCTGGCCTACCTGAACGACGGGGTGTACGACGCGCGGGAGCTCGACTGCGCGTCCCAGCCCACCGCGACGCCGACCGCCTCGCCCACCGCGACGCCGACCGCCTCGCCCACCGCGACGCCGACCGCCTCGCCCACCGCCACCACGACCGTCGCGCCGACCCCGGTGCCCTCCGACAGCCCCGCCGCTCCCGGCGGTGAGGGCGGTGGGCTGCCGGTGACCGGCGCCGCCACGGCGACCGTGGCCGGCGTCGGCGGTGCGCTCCTGCTCGTCGGCGCCGTGGTCTACCTGATCGGACGCCGGCGCCGTTCCCGTTTCGTCGCCTAGCCCGCACGACCTGCCCGGCCCGACGCTTCGTCGGGCCGGGCACGGTCCGCCGAGCTTCTCCGTACCTCGCCGCGACGGCGGGCTCCCGGCCCCGGCGACGGCTCGTGACCGGGCCGTGGCGGGCCCCTGACCCCGCTCGTGCCATCGCGGCGGCGGCCCAGGGCCGCGACCCGGGTCCGATGGTCGTGTCGAGCAGTTCCCATCGCGTTCACGTCGGCCACGACATCGTCAAGGTCGCCGACGTGGCCGGGCACTCGCGCTCGTCGCGGATCATTCGCGGATTCGGGGCAGGGTCGCCGTGGCTCCGGGAGGACTGTGCCGGCTCAGGGTCACTCCCCGTGTCCTGCTGGCGTTCCTGAGCTGACTGGTGCGGCCACGGGCTGCTTCGAGCCGTCGACTGCTGCGTCTCCTGTCTGCCGCGCTGGTCGACCGACTGGTCGGATGACCCTCGACTCACGTCGCACGACATGCCGCGGCAGGCGCTGACGCTGCGGATCTCCTGGTCAGGCAGTCGCAGACCGTCCGGATGGTGGCCGCTTCGATTGCGCCTCGTGCCCGCTCGCGCCCCCTGTGCGCCCCGGCCACCTGCCCACGGATGGCCCGCGCCGCGCCTTCGGGGTAAAAGGAAGACCATGGGGATACGTCTCGGTAGTGTCGTGATCAATTGTTCCGATCTTGAGGCCATGACGAAGTTCTGGGCCGCTGCGCTGGATCTCACTCCTGGTCCCGGCAGCGATGATGGCCGCTTCCGGGTGTTGCGTGGGCCTCGTGTCAACGTCTCGCTACAGGTCGCGGCCAGTCCGGTCAGCGCCCGCGATCAAATGCACTTCGATCTCTACAGCGACGACCAAGAGGGTGAGGTGCAACGCCTCGTCGGACTCGGTGCCAGTTACGTACGGCACGACGACGATCCGAGGGACCCCTACGTCGTGCTCGCCGACCCCGAAGGCAACGAATTCTGCGTGTGCGCCAGAACGACGATCGATTGAGGTGGGTCCGTCGTAGCCCGGCAGACCCGGCGCAAGGGCGGCCAGAGCAGCCGATGGCCCACGGATGGCCCGCAAGATCGGAGCGGGGGAGTGGCCGACCGGCCCAGGATCGGGGGAGGCAGCCTCTGACCTGGGCCGGAGACCGGTGGAGCGGGCGACGGGAATCGAACCCGCACCGTCAGTTTGGAAGACTGAAGCTCTGCCATTGAGCTACGCCCGCGAGCGCCCCACGTCCGCGGGGCGCGCCCGACAGCGTACCGAATCCCCGACCCGGACGCGCAGCGGTATACCTCCGCCGTCCGGGCCTGCAAGATCAACGGGAGCTGTCCCCGGGCCCGCCGCCGATCGAGGCGGCGGATGCGGCCCACCCGGTACGGCGAGCCGGGCGCGCCCCGTGGCCCCGGCGTGGGCGCGGACGGCATACACTCTTCGTCGCCACGGGGTGTGGCGCAGCTTGGTAGCGCACTCGCTTTGGGAGCGAGGGGCCGTGGGTTCAAATCCCGCCACCCCGACTGTCGTTCGCGACCGGATCGTCCCGGGAACCGCCGGTTTTTCCGCGCGGGCCCGGGCGCTGCCCGTGCCGCAGCCCGACTCGCCTACACTCGATGGGCGCAATCACGCCCCAGAATCGACACCCAGATCCGTCAAGGAGTACGCCTGTGAAGAGCACCGTCGAGACTCTGAGCCCGACGCGCGTGCGGCTCGCCATCGAGGTGCCGTTCGTCGAGCTCGAGCCGAGCCTCAGGAAGGCGTACCGGGAGATCGGCCAGCAGGTCCAGGTTCCCGGCTTCCGTCGGGGCAAGGTTCCCAGCGCGGTGATCGACCAGCGGGTGGGCCGGGGGACCGTCCTCAACGAGGCGATCCAGGAGGCCATCCCGCAGAACATCCTCGCCGCGGTTCGCGAGCACGACCTCAAGACGCTCGGTCGCCCCGAGGTCGACATCACCGAGTTCAACGACGGTGACTCGCTCAACTTCACCGCCGAGGTCGACGTCCGTCCGGAGATCACCCTGCCGGACCCGGCCACCATCGAGGTGACCGTCGACGAGATCGAGATCGCCGACAGCGAGATCGACGACCAGGTCAACAGCCTGCGCGAGCGTTTCGCCACGTTGAAGACCGTCGAGCGGGCCGCCCAGGAGGGCGACTTCGTGCAGATCGACCTGAACGCCACGGTCGACGGCGAGGAGGTCCCGGGCGGCTCGGCGAGCAACATCTCGCACGAGGTGGGCAGCAAGCAGCTCCTGCCGGGCCTGGACGAGGCGCTCGTCGGCCTGGCCGCCGGCGACAGCACCACCTTCACCACCCAGCTGGTCGGTGGCGACTACGCCGGCCGCGACGCCGACGTGGCGGTGACCGTCCGCACGGTGAAGGAGAAGGAGCTCCCCGAGCTCGACGACGACTTCGCGCAGATGGCCAGCGAGTTCGACACCATCGAGGAGCTGCGCGGCGACCTGCGGGAGCGGGTCACCCGGGGCAAGCAGGTCGAGCAGATCTACGCCGCCCGCGACAAGGCCCTCGAGCAGATGGTCGCCGCCGCCGAGGTGCCGGCGCCGGAGGGTGTCGTCAAGGAGGAGGTCGAGAGCCGCAAGGCCGCGATGGTCGACCAGCTCGAGCGCATCGGCGCCTCCCTGGAGGAATACCTCGCCGCCGAGGAGAAGACCGAGGAGCAGATCGACGCCGAGCTGACCGAGGCGGCGACCGACGGCGTCAAGATCCAGCTGCTGCTGGACACCCTCGCCGACGCCGAGGACGTGCAGGTCTCCGACGACGAGTTCGGGCACGAGATCGTGCACCGCGCCCAGCGCGCCGGCATGGCCCCGCAGCAGTACTACGACCAGCTGGTCCGCTCCGGCGCCGCCGCTGCCGTCTTCGGTGACGTCCGCCGGGGCAAGGCGCTCGCCGCGGTGATGGAGAAGATCACGATCAAGGACGCGGCGGGCAACGAGGTCTCCCTCGACGCGCTGCGGGCCCAGAACGAGGCCGAGCACGACCACCAGCACTGATCGTCAGGGCGTCGGCCGCCGTCCCGCGCTGCGCGCCGGGCGGCGGCCGAAACCCTTTCCGGGGTACGCCGTGCGGGTGACTGCGCTGAGAGCGAACAGTGCCCCGACCGGGAGTACGCCTACCGGCCGAGCGGTTAGTGTCGGGTAGGACGGTACGGAGAGCGAAGGGCTGCCATGACCGACATGCACATCCCCAAGAAGTCGCTCCGGGCGATCGAGGCCCGCGGTGGCGACTCCATTGGCAACCTCGACGACTCGGTCTACAACCGGTTGCTCAAGGAACGGATCATCTTCCTCGGCAGCGAGGTGAACGACCAGGTGGCCAACCGCATCTGCGCGCAGCTGCTGCTGCTCGCGGCGGAGGACCCGGACCGCGACATCTTCCTCTGGATCAACTCGCCGGGTGGCTCGGTCTACTCCGGCATGGCGATCTACGACACGATGCAGTACATCGACAACGACGTGTCGACCGTGGCGATGGGCATGGCCGCCTCGATGGGCCAGCTGCTGCTCTGCGCGGGCACCAAGGGCAAGCGCTACGCCCTGCCGCACGCGCGGATCATGATGCACCAGCCCTCGGGCGGTCTGGGCGGCACCGCGTCGGACATCGCGATCCAGGCCGAGCAGATGCTCTACACCAAGCGGATGTTCCAGGAGCGGGTCGCGCACCACACCGGCCAGACCCAGGAGCAGATCGAGGCCGACTCGGACCGCGACCGTTGGTTCACCGCCCAGGAGGCCATGGACTACGGCTTCATCGACAAGGTGATCATCGGAGCCGCCCAGGTTCCCGATGGCGCCGGGACCCTGAGCTGAGCGAGGAGCTGACGATGACCGACCTGAGCCTGCCGCCCCAGTTCGCGGCCGTGCACAACCGCTACGTGCTGCCGTCGTTCGTCGAGCGCACGTCGTACGGGATGAAGGAGTCCAACCCGTACAACAAGCTCTTCGAGGACCGGATCATCTTCCTCGGTGTCCAGGTGGACGACGCGTCGGCCAACGACGTGATGGCCCAGCTGCTGACGCTGGAGGGCACCGACCCGGACCGCGACATCATCATGTACATCAACTCGCCCGGCGGTTCCTTCACCGCCATGACGGCGATCTACGACACCATGCAGTACGTCCGCCCCGACATCCAGACCGTCTGCCTCGGGCAGGCGGCCAGCGCGGCGGCGGTGCTGCTCTCCGCGGGCACCCCGGGCAAGCGGATGGCGCTGCCGAACTCCCGGATCATCATCCACCAGCCGGCCACCGAGGGCGGCTACGGCCAGGGCTCGGACATCGAGATCCAGGCGCGGGAGATCCTGCGGATGCGGACGCAGCTGGAGGACATGCTGTCCCGGCACTGCAACCGCCCGATCGAGCAGGTCCGCAAGGACATCGACCGTGACAAGATCATGACGGCCGAGGAGTCCAAGGAGTACGGGCTGGTCGACACGATCCTGACCAGCCGCAAGAAGGGTCTGCTGGCGTCCCACGCCGCGGGCTGAGCAACGCGGGGTCGGAGGTCGGTCGGGGCATCGTTCCCGGCCGACCTCTGACACACCCGTTTTGGGGGTCGGAGAAAACCCGGCCACCGGGTAACGTCGGGTCCGTACCGCTCCGCGGGTCGGATCGGGTGGAGCCGACAGCATGGTGGAACGACAGGACGGACGAGCGCCTCGGGCGCTCGCAGGTCAGGGCCGGCGCTCCGGCCGACGAGTGCAGGGAGAACGTAGGTGGCACGGATCGGTGACGGCGGCGACCTACTGAAGTGCTCCTTCTGTGGCAAGTCGCAGAAGCAGGTCAAGAAACTCATCGCGGGCCCCGGCGTCTACATCTGCGACGAGTGCATCGATCTCTGCAACGAGATCATCGAGGAGGAGTTGGCCGAGTCCGGCGAGGTGAAGTGGGAAGAGCTTCCCAAGCCGATGGAGATCTGCCAGTTCCTCGACAACTACGTCGTGGGTCAGGAGCAGGCCAAGAAGGCGCTCGCCGTCGCGGTCTACAATCACTACAAGCGGATCCAGGCCGAGGCGGCCGGCGCCCCCGGGTCGGGCAGCGACGGCGTCGAGCTGGCCAAGTCCAACATCATGCTGCTCGGCCCGACCGGGTGCGGCAAGACGCACCTGGCGCAGACGCTGGCCCGGATGCTCAACGTCCCGTTCGCGATCGCCGACGCCACCGCGCTCACCGAGGCGGGCTACGTCGGCGAGGACGTGGAGAACATCCTCCTCAAGCTGATCCAGGCCGCCGACTACGACATCAAGCGCGCCGAGACCGGCATCATCTACATCGACGAGGTCGACAAGATCGCCCGCAAGTCGGAGAACCCGTCGATCACGCGTGACGTCTCCGGCGAGGGCGTGCAGCAGGCGCTGCTGAAGATGCTGGAGGGCACGGTCGCCAACGTGCCGCCGCAGGGCGGCCGGAAGCACCCGCACCAGGAGTTCATCCAGATCGACACCACGAACGTGCTGTTCATCTGCGGTGGCGCGTTCGCCGGCCTCGACCAGATCATCGAGGCCCGCACCGGCTCCGGCGGCACCGGCTTCGGCGCCCGGCTCCGGTCGGTGTCGGAGCGGTCGACCGACGACATCTTCAGCCAGGTCATGCCGGAAGACATGTTGAAGTTCGGGCTGATCCCCGAGTTCATCGGCCGGCTCCCGGTGATCACCAACGTGCGCAGCCTGGACCGGGGCGCCCTGGTGAAGATCCTCACCGAGCCGCGCAACGCGCTCGTCCGGCAATATCAGCGCCTGTTCGAGCTGGACGGCGTCGAGCTGGAGTTCGAGCAGCCGGCGCTGGAGGCCATCGCCGACCAGGCCATGCTCCGCGGCACCGGCGCCCGCGGTCTGCGGGCCATCATGGAGGAGGTGCTCCTCTCCGTGATGTACGAGGTGCCGAGCAACCCCGACGCCGCCCGGGTGCTGATCACCCGTGAGGTCGTCCTGGAGAACGTCAACCCGACGATCGTGCCCCGCGAGTTCACCGGCCGGCGTCGCCGGGACCGCGAGGAGAAGTCGGCCTGACCGTCGCCGCGACCGCGCCCGGGTCAGCTCGGGCGCGGTCCGCGTGACCGGGTCCGCCGGTCCCACTCGCCCGACGGGGTGACCACCACCATCACGAGGCGTACCGGCTCGTCGCCGGCCACCCGGTAGCCGTGCTCCCGGTCGGCGTGGAACTCCACCGTCTCGCCGACGCGTACGTCGTGCTCGACGCCGTCCACGGTGACCGTGACGGCGCCCTCCAGCACGTACAGGACCTCCCGGGTGCCGGACGCGTGGTCGGCGGAGCGCAACTCCTCTCCCGGCCGCATCCGCCAGTCCCAGAGTTCGACCAGGTCGGGTTCGCCGAGGCCGCTGAGCAGCCGCGCGGTGCCGCCGTGCGCGCCGCGCCACAGCACCGGCGCCTCGTCCGTCGTGGTGACCCGGACCGCCTTCTCCTCCGCCGGTTCGAGCAACCGGGCGATGTTGACACCGAACGCGTCCGCCACCCGGCAGAGGGTGCCGATGCTCGGGTTGGTCCGGGCGCCCTCGATCTGCACGAGCATGCCCTTGCTGACGCCGGACCGGCCGGCCAACTCCTCGAAGGACCAGCCTCGGGCGGCCCGGAGTTCGCGTACCTGCCGGGCGACCGCGGAGGTCACGGCGCCCACGCGTCCGCCGGTTTCGGTCATCACACTGTCCTTCACGGTCAATATTGTGGTACGACTGTCGGGTGCTTCCCATTGTGCTCGCCGCCGTGTCCGCGATCGCGTTCGGCACGGCCGACTTCTCCGGGGGCAAGGCGTCCCGGCACGCCGACCCGATCGCCGTGACGGTCGTCTCGCAACTCCTCAGCCTGCCGCTGCTGCTCGTCCTCGTCCTCGTCGTGCCCGGCACACCGGCGCCGCTCGACCTGGCCTGGGGCCTGCTCGCCGGCGTCGCCGGCGCCGCGGGGGTCATGCTGCTCTACCGCGCGTTGGCCACCGGTGTCATGGCGGTCGTGGCACCGGTCACCGCGATCACCGCCGCGATCGTGCCGATCGTCGCGGGCCTGCTCCTGGCCCACTCCCCGGGCGCCCTGGCGCTGGGCGGGGCCGGGCTGGCCGTGGTGGCCATCGCGCTCGTGAGCCTGGGGGAGCGGGGTGGTTCCGGCCGACTCTCCGGCCGGGTGATCGGGACCGCGCTCGCCGCCGGTCTGCTCTTCGGCATCTTCTTCGCGCTGCTCGGCCAGGCCGACGAGAGCGCCGGCATGTGGCCGGTGCTGGCGGTACGCGCCAGCTCGATCGCCTTCGGCCTCGCACTCGTCGCCCGCACCGGGGCCCGACTGCGACTCGGTCGACGGGTGCTCGGCTGGGCGGCCGCCGCCGGTCTGCTCGACTCCGCGGCGAACGCGCTCTTCCTCGCCGCCGCCGGAAGGGGACACCTCAGCGTGGTCGCCGCGATCGCCTCGCTCTACCCGGCCAGCACCGTGCTGCTGGCGCTCGCCGTCGACCGGGAACGGCTGCGGCCGGTGCAACTGGCCGGGCTGGGATTCGCCGCCGCCGCACTCGTGCTCGCCAGCGTCTGAGCCCTGTCGCGCACCGGCCTCCGCCCGTACCCTCGGGTCATGCGCGTCGCCGTCTGCCAGCTCAACGCCCGCGACGACCGGGCGGCGAACCTCGCCGCCGCCGAGGCCCTGCTGGTCCGGGCCGCGTCGGCCGGCGCCGACCTCGCCGTCCTGCCGGAGTACGTCGACTACCTCGGCCACGCCGACCGGATGCCACCGGCCGAGCCGGTGGACGGCACGGTGGGGGGCTTCTTCGCCGAGACCGCCCGACGGCTCGGCATGTGGGTGGTCGCCGGCTCGTTCCACGAGGCCGGGCCGGACCCGGCGCACACCTGGAACACGTCGCTCGTCTTCGACCGCGAGGGCACGCTCGCCGCCGCCTACCGCAAGATCCACCTGTACGACGTGGAGATCCCGGGCCGGGTGTCCTACCAGGAGTCGGCCACGGTCGCACCGGGGGAGAAGCCGGTAGTCGTCGACGTCGAGGGTCTGCGGGTCGGGCTGTCCATCTGCTACGACCTCCGGTTCCCCGAGCTCTATCGACTGCTCGCCGTCGACGGCGGGGCCGAGCTCCTGGTCGTCCCGGCCGCGTTCATGGCGCACACCGGTCGTGACCACTGGGAGGTGCTGCTGCGGGCCCGCGCGATCGAGAACCAGTGCTTCGTGGCGGCGGCTGGCCAGACCGGTGACCACGACCCCGGGCGGACATGTTTCGGGCGCAGCATGGTGATCGACCCGTGGGGGACGGTGCTGAGCCAGGTTCCGGACGGCCCGGGCCTGACGGTGACCGAGCTGGACCTGGACCGGCTGAGGACGATCCGCGCCGAGCTGCCGAGCCTGGCGAATCGCCGGCTCTGAGCCGTCAGCTCCCCAGGAGCACGCCCACGACCGTGAAGCCGGCGATCGCCGCCGCGCAGACCAGGAGGGCGGTGGTCATGCGGGACGGTCCCCGCCGGACCAGACGGCCCACCGACAGCAGCAGCACGGCGAGGACGAAGGCGCCGATCACCAACTGCCAGAACGGCAGCAGGAGCCCGAGCAGAGCCTCTTCGGCGAGCACCGGGAGCCCGGTCAGGTCAACCATGCCGACCACTCTGGCACGGCAGCTCGGCGTGCGGGTCCCTCCGCGGGGGCGGAATCCAGCGGCCGTCCGCCCAGGGCAATGACGATCATTGATTTGCCTTCCGGAGGCGGTCCGCGTAACTTTCTCTCTGCACGCGGGAGGCCGGGGCAAACCGGCCGAGAACGGGCGCCAGGCTGGTGGCGGGAACGCCGAGCCAGACTGAGGATTCGGGCGGTGCTCGACACTCCGGGAACACGGGGTTGCGAATGCGAAGCCGACCGGGTAGAGTGCGAAAGCCGGCAGGGAGCCGGGCGGGTGGCCGTGAGAGCGGCGCCGGCCGGTCCGCCGGAAACCACGGGAGAAACGAACACCGGACTCGGTGAGCGTCAGCGTGGATCGGGTCGAACCAAGTTGATCACCTCGAACACGAGGTTGACAACGAAAGTCGAACCGAGTAAGTTAGAGAGGTTGCCCCAAGCGGGGGTTCTACGGTGTAGGGCTTCTGGTTGGTGTGTGGTTGTTCTTTGAGAACTCAACAGGGTGCTTGTAAAGCCAGTGCCAATTGTTTTATACCCCGG
>NZ_CADEAU010000124.1 GCF_902825405.1 Micromonospora maritima
ACCATCGGGCTCGGGTCCCGCCAGGCGTCGGCGGGCGCGGCGGGGCGGTCGCACCCGGCGGCCAGCGCCGCCACGAGCAGCAGGACCGGGTACGCCGGACGCGCGCGGCGTCCGATCGATGGCGAGCGCATCCGATCATCCTGGCAGACCACTACCGTGGGGACGAACGCCGACAGCCGGTCGCATCGATCGGTGACTGTGCGTGATTGTTCCATGGGGTCGTCCGGGATGGGGGCAGCGGTGGCGAACGGGTGGTACGGCGTACCCGACGGGCCCGGTCCGGGGGTGGCGCACCCGCCGCCGCGTACCCCGTCGGGGCTCTTCCCGTCCGGCGGGCCGATGCGGCCCAGCTACCGCGAACCGCACCCGGTCACCGGCGGCGGCGTCGCGGTCGGCGCGGTGGCCGCGTTCGCCTGGCTGCTGCTGTTCGGGCTGGTCGGCCGCGACGTGTCCGGCTACGCGTGGTGGACGCTGTTCGCCGGTGGGGTGGCCTGGGCGGCCGCCGCGGCGCTGGTGCGCCACGGCGATCGGGGGGTGGCGACCGGGGTGGCCATCGTCACCGCGGGCGGCTGGAGCATCGCCGCCGCGGTCGTCGCGGTGCGGTGGGCACAGTCCGGCGACTGGCCGCTCTGGTGACCTTGGGTGCCGGTTTCGCTGCGTAGCGAAGACCATCTTGACGAACGCGTGGTGACGGTTCACGCTCGCGGTATGGCCTGGACCACACCGCCGCGGCTCGACCCCGAGCGGAGCCGCCGTCGCCTGCAACTCCTTGCCGAGTTGGCCGGTGCCCGTGCGGTACAGCAGCGCGAACGGCCGCAGCGGGCGCGCTCCGAGCGGCTGCGCCAGCTGATCGCCACCCGCCGCCGCGTGGCCGGCTGAACCACTTTCTCCAGGAACGGCCGGCCCCTTACGGGGCGTTGACCGGTCGCCCGCCGACCCGACCGGTTAACGTGCATCGCGTGACGTGTCGGCGTGCTGCCGAGGCCAATTTGGGGGGACCGTGTCGTACTTCGCTGCTGCCGTGGCGCGCGTCGAGGGTGCCTGGACCGCCGGCGAGGTGAGCCTGCGGGGCGTCACCGACATCGAGGAGGTGGCCGACCGGCTGCGCGACGTCGAGCCCGACGCGGACGTCTCCCTGCTGTTCGTCGAGGCGGACGACACGTACCTGGTGATCCTGCGCCTGGACGAGGGGGAGGACCTGCGGGTCTTCGGCTCCGACTCGGCGTACGCGGAGGAATCCCGGCTGGGCGCGTTGCTGGTGGGCGACCTGAAGACCTCGGTCACCGGGCTGGAGGACGTGGACGAGCCACGCCCGTCCACCGGCGACGAGGAGAGCGAGCAGCCGGCCGTGGACCCGGAGGCCGACCCGGTGGGCGACGCCGACCTCCTCGCCGACCTGGGCATCCCGGCGCAGAAGCTGCTCGCGCTCTGCGCCCACGAGGGTTCCATGCCGGCGGACGTCACCGCCGAGGTCTGCCAGGTGCTCGGCTGCGCGGACGAGGTCGAGGAGCTGCGTGAGGTCTGAGCCCGGCGAGTCCGTGACGCCCGGCGCCACGGAGCCGGCCGACGCCACGGATCCGGCGCTGGAGACGGTGGGGCCGCCGGGCGCGGGGCCGGGTGCCGACGAAGGGCTGGCCGACCTGGGGACGCTCGGTCGCCGGCAGCGGCACGAGCTGTGGATGCGCCGGGCCCTGGAGGTCGCGGTGACCGGCCCGGACGGCGGCACGCTCGGCGAGGACGCCGACGACGTGCCGGTCGGCGCGGTGCTGTACGGGCCCGACGGCGCCGAGCTGGCGATCGGGCGCAACGAGCGGGAGCTGACCGGCGACCCGACCGCGCACGCCGAGGTGCTGGCGTTGCGCCGGGCCGCGCAGCGGCTGGCCCGCTGGCGGCTGGACGACTGCACCCTGGTGGTGACGCTGGAGCCCTGCACCATGTGCGCCGGGGCGATCGCGCTGGCCCGGGTCTCGACCGTGGTGTTCGGCGCCTGGGAGCCGAAGACGGGCGCGGTCGGCTCGCTCTGGGACGTGCTGCGCGACCGCCGCGTCACGCACCGCCCCGAGGTGTACGGGGGCGTGCTGGAGACGGAGAGCGCGGCGCTGTTGCGCGCGTTCTTCCGCTGACCGCCCGAACCGGAACCCGTCGCCGGCGCCGCCCGGACGACGACCGCCCCGGCACCTGGCGGTGACGGGGCGGTCGGCGGAACGGATCGGTCAGGCGACGATGGTGTCGAGGGCGATCTCGACCATCTGGCCGAAGGTCTGCTCACGCTCCTGCGACGTGGTCTTCTCGCCGGTCTTGATGTGGTCGCTGACGGTCAGGATGGTCAGCGCGCGGGCCTTGAACCGGGCGGCGATCGTGTAGAGCGCCGCCGACTCCATCTCCACCGCCAGCACGCCGTAGTCGGCGAGCGTGTCGTAGAGGTCCGGACGGTCGGTGTAGAAGGCGTCCGCCGCCAGGATCGGTCCGACCCGCATGCTGATGCCGCGCCGCTCGGCCACCTCGACCGAGGTACGCAGCAGCCCGAAGTCCGCCACCGGGGCATAGTCGATCAGCCCGTCGAAGCGCATCCGGTTCATGTTCGAGTCGGTGGACGAGCCGATCGCCGCCACCACGTCGCGCAGCGCCAGGTCCTCGGTCAGGGCACCGCAGGACCCGACCCGGATCAGCGACGTCACGCCGTACTCGTTGACCAGCTCGTGGGCGTAGATGGAGGCGGACGGCATGCCCATGCCGGAGCCCTGGACGGAGACGTCGACGCCGTTCCACCGCCCGGTGAAGCCCAGCATGCCGCGCACCGTCGTGTAGCAGCGGGCCTCCTCGAGGTAGGTCTCCGCGATCCACTTGGCCCGCAGCGGGTCGCCCGGCATCAGGACCCGCTCGGCGATCTCTCCCGGCTCAGCGCCGATGTGCGTACTCATGGCAAAGATCCTGCCAGGCCGGCCGGAGGGATACCGGTTCGGCGTCCAGACCGGTGGTCCTGTACCCTCGTCGGCGGTGGCGTGTCCGAGTGGCCTAAGGAGCACGCCTCGAAAGCGTGTGAGGGTTTACGCCCTCCGCGGGTTCAAATCCCGCCGCCACCGCTCGTGAACAGCGAGAACGCCCGGTGTGATCCGTACGGATCACACCGGGCGTTCCGCGTTCCCGGGTCAGTTGCCGGTGAAGCCGTCGCCGAGCAGCGCGCGGATCCGGCTCAGGGCTCGGGCGTCCCGCATCTTCACCGCCGAGGCGGAGATGCCCAGGGTCGTGGCGACGGTGGCGACGCTCTGATCCTCCCAGTGCCGCAGCACCACGATCGCCTGGTCCCGGATCGGCAGCGTCGCCAGTGCGGTCATCAACGCCACGTGCAGGTCCGTCGGCGCCGCCGGTTCCGGCCGCTCGGGCAGGTCGCCGCAGACCACCTCGGTGCCACTGCGCCGACTCCGCTGGTCGAAGACGACGTTCATGAGCACCCGGCGGCTGTACGCGTCGAGGTTCGCGGCGTGCCGGATCCGGGTCCACGAGGCGTACATCCGGGTGAACGTGATCTGGGTCAGGTCCTGGGCGAGGTGCCAGTCCCGGCACATGAGGTAGGCGGTGCGTCTCAGCCGGGGTGCGGTCGCCGCGACGAACGCGCTGAACTCCTCGTCCCGGGTGCTGCGCTCACGCCGCCGGGCGGCGCTCCACCGGGCCAGCGGACCGGCCGGCCGTTCGGTGGGTGGCGTGGCGCACACGTCGATGTGCCCGCTGCTCACTCACCCTCCCCGGAACCGGAGTGCGTGGGGCACGGACCGCCCAGGATCTGGTCGACGCCGGCGGTCGCGCGGAAGTTCGCCACGAGCCGGGGGAAGTCCGTGGCTCTGGCCAAGGTGACCTGGAACGACTCAGGTATCTGCTCCGGTGTGACCGCGTCGACGAGGTCCGGACTGTCCTTGTAGATCTCCTTGAACCTGGCGTAGGCCTCGTCGTGGCTCTGGAACGTCACGCTCCGCACGAGCGGATCCGCGCCGAGCGCCTCGTGCAGGTCGATGCGTTGCTGATCGGTGATCTCCTGCCGCAGGAAAACGCGGACGTCAGCCGCCTCGTACCCCCATCGCCGGTCGCAGGTGGGCTCCGTGGAGGGCATCAGTGCGCCCGCCGCGACCACCGGCGACACCGGGACCGTCGACGAGGGCGCAAGGTTCAAGGCGACCAGGGTGGCAGCGACCGCGACGACGCCGGCCGCCGCGCCGCCCGCGAGCAGACCACGCCTGCGTCGCAGTGCGGTTCCCGCCACCATGGCCTCCCGGGCCAGTTCCCCGGTCGGGGGGGCGGGTTCGACGCCGAGTGCCCGCTCGAAGAGCACGTGCAGGTTCTGGTCCACAGCTCGCTCCTGGTGTCCGATGGCTTCCCTCTCAAGGACTGGTCGGGACACCGGATCGGTCACATCGGGGTCAACAGGGGCCGTAGCCCTCGTCGAAGAGGCGGCGGGCCCAGTCCGCGTACCCGGCGATGATCTTCCGGACCGTGACGCCGTCGTGCAGGAACAGGTACCCGCGGTCGCCGTCGCGGGCGAGCAGCCCGGCGAAGCGGTGACCGCCGGGCGGCGCCGGCAGGGCGGTGGCGCCGGGGTACGCGGCCCGGACGTCGGTGACCGGCGTGCCGGCGCTGATCCCCTCCGGCGTGCTCATCGGGTCGTCGAGCCAGAGCAGGACGAGCCGGTCGTCGACGAAGATCGGGCTGGCCGAGCCGAGCCCGGTCAGCGTTGGCCCGCACGCCTCCTCGTCGGTGTGCAGCAGGCCGCGCCGGGTGAGGTCCTCCTCGGTGTCACCGAACTCCGCGTCGCGCAGGCCGTCGAGGCCGACCACCTCCGCGGCCCCGACCGGCCGGACCGGCCACTGTGGATGAACGCCGCTGCCGGCGACGGACGCGGCAGTCATCAGCGCGGCGATAAAGCCGAATTGTCGTAGT
Organism: Micromonospora maritima; assembly: GCF_902825405.1. Taxonomy (GTDB): domain Bacteria; phylum Actinomycetota; class Actinomycetes; order Mycobacteriales; family Micromonosporaceae; genus Micromonospora; species Micromonospora maritima. Next base: position 4,930 of record NZ_CADEAU010000124.1, read on the forward strand.
TTCATGCAATCCCCCAGTCCCCAACGGGACCGGGGCGTGGAGGTTGCTGGTGCGGGCCGGATTGGCGGAGTTCCCACTCGTCGGCCAGCTCGTCCCAATAGTCGGCGGACAGCCCGCGCCGGCCGTGCGCCAGCCAGCCCTCGGTGTCGCGTTCCAGGTGCAGGCCCAGCTCGGCGAACGGGTCGATCCACGCGCCCGGCTCGGCACCCAGCCGGGACAGCGCCGTGTTGATCGGCCACCTGTCGCGCGGCCGGTCCAGCGCGTCGTCGTAGCGCGGTCCCCAGCTCACGTCGCCGCCCAGCCAGACCACCGCCGACTGGTGGCCGAGCCCACCGGCGAACTCCGCCTCCAGGTACGCCACCGGACCGTTCCTCGACCAGCCGGCGAGCAGCTCCGCCAGCGGTGGCGTGAGGACCAGCCGGAACGGGCGCTCGGCGCACGGGTCGTGGGCGGCGAAGTCCGGCAGCCGGCCGGTCAGTTCCTCGACGAGCTGCGGGGTGACCGGTAGCAGCGCGAAGTCCTGGCGCAGCGCCGCGAGCACCGCGTGGTCCAGGCCGGCGGTCTGCTCGCGGAGCAGTTCGACGTCGGCGACGACGGCGCTGAGCTGGTAGCTCATCCGGCCCCTGCGGCATCCACAGCCTGTGGATAGAACATGTGTACGACGCCTCCTTCCGTCCGCCCCGAGACGTTACCGGGGCCCGGGGGGTGGAAAACCCCCGGACGGAGTCGGATGGTTTCCGCCTTCTGGCGACCGACGGCGCTGCCTAGCGTCGATGACATGATCGAACTACGTGAGTTGACCAAACGCTACGGGGGCCGGGTCGCCGTGGACGGGCTGACCGTACGCGTCCGGCCGGGGGTGGTGACCGGCTTCCTCGGCCCGAACGGCTCCGGCAAGTCGACGACGATGCGGATGATCCTCGGCCTGGACGCCCCGGACCACGGCGAGGCGCTGATCGGCGGTGTCCGGTACGCGGACCTCACCTGGCCCCTGCGGACCGTCGGTGCGCTGCTCGACGCCGGAGCGTTCCATCCCGGCCGCAGCGGCCGCGCGCACCTGACCGCGTTGGCCGCGAGCAACGACATCCCCGGCTCCCGGGTCGAACGGGTGCTCCGGGTGGTCGGCCTGTCCGACGTGGCGGCGCGCCGCACCGGTACGTACTCGCTGGGCATGCGCCAGCGGCTCGGGGTCGCCGTGGCCCTGCTGGGCGACCCGGGCGTTCTCATGCTCGACGAACCGGTCAACGGGCTGGACCCGGAGGGCATCCGGTGGATCCGGGACCTGCTGCGCGGGCTCGCCGCCGAGGGACGGACGGTGTTCGTGTCCAGTCACCTGATCGCCGAGATGGCGCAGACCGCGGACCGGCTGGTGGTCGTCGGCCAGGGTCGGCTGCTGGCCGAGACCACCGTCACCGCGCTCACGGCCGGGCACGACGACCTGGAGGACGCGTTCCTCCGCCTCACCTCGCAGACCACCGACTACCGCGGAACGGACGTGTCATGAGCGGCTACGGATTCCGGCACGTGGCCCGGATGGAGTGGATCAAGTTGCGCAGTGTCCGGTCGACGTGGTGGCTGGCGGCCGTGACGGTCCTGGCGATGGCCGCGACCGGGGCCGGGGTGGGCATCGGCTACCGGTCGCACACACCCGTCGCCACCGTCGCCCAGATCCTGAACAACAGCCTGAGCGGGGCGATCCTGGCCCAGCTCCTCCTCGGCGCGCTCGGCGTGCTGACCGTCACCGGCGAGTACGGCACGGGGCAGATCCGCTCGACGCTCGCCGCCGTACCCCGGCGTCGGACCGTGCTGGCCGCGAAGGCCGCGGTGGCCGGCGGGGCGGCTCTCGCGGTCGGACTCGCGGCCAGCTTCGCCGGCTACCTGGGCGGGCAACTCGCGATCCGCGGCACCGCCATCCCGGCCGCCTCCCTCGGCGACCCCGACGTCCTGCGTGCGGTGCTGCTGACCGGCGGGTACCTGGCCGCCACCGCGCTGATCGGCGTCGGCGTCGGGGCGGTCCTCCGGCACTCGGGCGCGGCGATCGGATTCCTGTTCGCCCTGGTGTTCGTGCCGTCGTTCGCGGTCGGGCTGTTCGGCGAGAGCGGGATCGCGGTCGGCAGGTTCGTGCCGCTGCTGATGCTGCTCAACTCCGTCGCGGTCACCTCGCCGACCCCCGGACTGTTCGCGGGGTGGGTCAGCGTGCTGCTCATGGGCGGCTACGCGGTGGCGGCGGTCGTCTGCGGCGGCGTCGTGCTCCACCGGCGCGACTCGTGACAGGCGACAATGGGCCGATGACCGCGCTGCGCGCCCCGTTCACCATTCCGGCGTTGCGCCAGGCGGTGTTCTGCGTCATCGGTGTGGTCAGCGCGGTCGCGATCCTGGCCGCGCCGGCGCTCGTGCCGGCGCTCGGCGCCCTCGTCCTCTGGGCGACCGGCGGCACGTCCCGGCAACTCGCCCCGGCGGTCGCGCCGCTGTTCCTGGTCCTGTTCCCGCTCACCGTGGCGCTCCTGGTGGTGCTGGCCGCCCCGATCGGACGCGCGGCGGGAAACGTGCACCGACGGCTCGCGTACCGGCTGCTCGGCGTGCGCGTGGACGCTCCGCCGCCCCGGCCCTCGAACCGGATCGGCGCCCTGGTCGCCGACGGGCCCGGCTGGCGCGCCGTCGGATACGGCCTGCTCAAGGTGCCGCTGGCCGTCCCCCAGGGGTACGGGGCGTTCTGCTACCTGTTCGGCGTCGTCGACCTCAGCTACCCGCTGTGGTGGCCGCTGTTCCGCAACCACCCGCCGGGCACAAGGCTCGGGCCGGTGTGGGCACTGACCCCGTTCGGCCCGCTGGGCGCGCGGACGTTCGCCGGCACGTTCCTCATCTCCGCCGCCGGCCTCGCCATGCTGCTCGTCGCGCCCTGGTTGATGCGGGCCGGCACGGCGGCGGACCTGGCCGCGATGCGGTGGCTGCTCGGTCCGCGCCGGCTCGCCGAGCGGGTGCGGGAACTCCAGGCCAGCCGGGCCCGCGCGATCGACGACGCGGCCACGATGATGCGCCGGCTGGAGCGGGACCTGCACGACGGCGCGCAGGTCCGGTTGGCCACGCTGGCGATGAACCTCGGCATGGCGACCGAGAAGCTGGGCGCCGAGGGGCCGCCACCCGACCTGGCGCAGGCCCGGGAACTGGTCGCGCTGGCCCACCGGGGCGCCAAGGAGGCGCTCGTGGACCTGCGTGACCTGGTACGCGGGATCCACCCGCCGGTGCTGGACAACGGTCTCGGCGACGCGCTGGCGACGCTCGCCACGGGCAGCGCCGTCCCGGTCGGGACGACCGTCGACCTGCCCGAACGCCCGGCGCCCGCGATCGAGACGATCGCCTACTTCTGCGCCGCCGAACTGCTCGCCAACGCGACCAAGCACAGCCGGGCGAGCCGGGTCGACCTCGGCGTCGCCGGCTCCGGGGAGCGCCTGCGGCTGACCGTCGTCGACGACGGTGTGGGCGGCGCGGACCCGGAGGGCCCCGGCCTGACCGGCCTGACCCGCCGCATCGCGGTGGTCGACGGCCGGATGCGCGTGCACAGCCCGGCCGGCGGCCCCACCCGGGTCGAGATCGACCTGCCCACACACGCGTGAACGGAGGCGACGGCATGCGGGTGGTGATCGCGGAGGACGCCGCGATGATGCGCGAGGGACTCGTCCGGCTGCTCACCGACCGCGGCTTCGAGGTGTGCGCGGCGGTGGCCGACGCGGAGACGCTGCGGTCCGCGGTCGCCGCCTTCGAGCCGGACGTGGCCGTCGTCGACATCCGGATGCCGCCGACGCACACCGACGAGGGGCTGCGGGCCGCGATCGACGTCCGGCGCGACCATCCCGGGGTCGGTGTGCTGGTGTTCTCGCAGTACGTCGAGACGCGGTACGCGACCCGGCTGCTCGCGGACCGGCCCACCGGGGTCGGATACCTGCTCAAGGACCGCGTCGCCGACGTCGCCGACTTCGTGGACGCGCTGACCCGGGTGGCGTCCGGCGGGACCGCGCTGGATCCGGAGGTGGTCGGCCACCTGATGCGGGCCGGACGGGACACCGTCGGGCTGGCGTCGCTGACCGCGCGCGAACGGGAGGTGCTGTCGCTGATGGCCGAGGGCCGCTCGAATGCCGGAATCGCGGCGGCGCTCGTCATCACGCCGGGCGTGGTGGAGAAGCACGTGGCGAACATCTTCGCCAAGCTGGGCCTGCCGCCCTCGGAGGGCGACAACCGGCGCGTCCTGGCCGTCCTCCGCCACCTCGGCACCTGACTCCGCGTACCCGAGCAGGGGCCGGACCCTCGACGGGCCCGGCCCCTGCCGGTCAGGTCGTCACCACGCGGACATGTCGGGGAGCTGGTCGATGGAGATGGTCCTCGGGTTGGCCATCGCCGTGCGCCACAGCCCGGCCACGTCCTTGCCGCTGCCGTTCCAGTCGCGCGAGGCCCACACCACGAAGTAGGGCCACGCCGGGTCGGAGTTCGGGTTGAGCGGGCTGAACGTCTCCGCCACGCCCGTGGTCTTGGCGCTGCTGACCGCCTTGGTGGTGGCGAAGTCGGAGGCGCTCTGGAAGTAGTCGGAGGTGACCAGGTCGACGTAGCCGTCGCCCGGGTACCAGGACGCCAGCGAGGTGCCCTGCCCGCTGGCCATGCCGTTGAAGACCCAGACGATGTTGTGCGCGCCGGCGAGCTGGGCCCGCTGGTAGATCAGCCGCCAGAGCTGCTTGTAGGCGTCCTGGCCCTTCTTCGCCCACCACATGTAGTTGTTGTTCGCCTCGTGCAGCGGGCGGAACAGCACCGGCACCCCGGCGTCACCCATCTTCTTCAGCTCGCGGACCACCAGGTCGATGTCCTGGTAGAGCTTCGACGACGGGTTGTTCAGGTCGGGCTGGAAGTCGCAGGGCGCGGAGTAGTTGCCGCCGCGCGGGCAGTACCAGTGCCACTGGAACGCGACGATGCCGTTGCGCGTCCTGGCCCAGTCGATGACCTGCTGGGTCTGGATGCTGCCCCGGGTGTACTCCATGAAGTCGAACGCCACCATCGCCGGGTAGCGGCCGGTCAGCTGCTGCACCCGGTCCGCGTCGGGCAGGTCGGTCTGGCCGCTGACGTAGGTGTGCGTGCGCAGGTAGCAGATCAGGTTGCGGGCCTTCGAGTTCGCCTGCGGGTCGGCCGGCGCCTGGCCGCAGTCCGGGCCGGGCGGGGTGGGCGGCTTCACCGCGTACACCTCGAACTCGTAGAGCGAGTAGCCCCAGGCGGTGCCGCGCGCGGTGCCGGACATCCGAACGTACCTGCCGCTCGCCCCGGCGGGCGTGACGTCGTCGGTGCCGCCGTCGCCCGTCGTGGTGCTGAAGACCGGGGTCCAGGTGGCGCCGTCCGTCGAGGTCTGGATCTGGTACGCCCTGCCGTACGCGGCCTCCCAGCGCAGCCGCACCGTGTTGATCGGGTACGTGGCGCCGAGGTCGACCTGGATCCACTGCGGGTCGGCGTAGAGGCTGGACCAGCGGGTGCCGCCGTTGCCGTCGACCGCCTGGCCGGCGACGTTCGGGCTCTCCGTCGACGAGACGGCGACCGGCCGGTTCAGCGCGAGGTTGCCGGTGGGGGTGGTGGTCGGGTCCGGGTCCACCGTCGGGCTCGGGCTCGGGCTGCCGGTGGGGCTGGGCGTGGGGCTGCCGGTCGGGCTCGGCGGCGCGGTGTCGCCGCAGGCCGCGCCGTTGAGCGTGAACGCGGTCGGGGTCGGGTTCGACCCGGTGTAGGTGACGTTGAAGCCGAAGCTGACCGTGCCGCCCGCCGGAACGCTCGCGTTGTAGGAGACGTTCGTGGCGGTGGCGTTCGCGCCGGACTGCGTCTTCGTCGCGTTCCACATGTCGCCGATCACCTGGTTGCCGGGGAACGCCCAGCCCAGCGTCCAGCCGTTCATGGCGGCCCCGGTGTTGGTGATCGTGACGTTGGTGGTGGCACCGCCGCCCCAGTCGTTGGTGACCTGCCAGGTCACCGAGCAGGCGCCGGCGGCGGCCTGGGCGGGTGGCGTGGTGACGAGGGCGGTGGCCAGCGCGGTGACGGCTGCGGCCGCCCCGGCCAGACACGCCCGCGTGCGGGTGCGCTGGTTCATGAGGAACTCCCGTACGGGTGGTGGGTGCGGGGGAGTCCTCGCCGCCCGGACGGGCCGGACCGTCGGTTGCCCTCCCGGCGGTCGACCCGGCGAAGATATCCACGATGGTCTTCTTAACCGGTTAACTTTGTCAATGCCTGTCGAACGGTCGTCGAACGGGAAGCTTTGTGAACCGGTCAAGACGCCGTCGCGCCGGGGTGTCGGCAAGCGCGACCGCCAGGGAGGTCGAACGGCGGTGGCTGCGGCCGGATATGGCGAAGGGCCGACACGCGGGGTGCCGGCCCTTCGACAGGATGCGGAGGATACGAGATTCGAACTCGTGAGGGTGTGAACCCAACACGCTTTCCAAGCGTGCGCCCTAGGCCTCTAGGCGAATCCTCCGCGAGCCAGGATACAGGTCCCGCGACGGCGGGCCACCCCACCCTCCCGGAAGATCCACACGGCGTCGGGTAGGCTGGGCTCACCTCCCGTGCGGCGGTACCTCGTGAACCTCCCCAGGGCCGGAAGGCAGCAAGGATAAGCGAGCTCTGCCGGGTGCACGGGAGGCCTTTCTGTCTCCGGGTCCCGGTAACGTCGCCTCGGGTCGAGTCACGGGGTGGTGGGTGGTCACCCGGGGCCGACCGGCGCAGAATGGCTCGGTCGAGAGGAGGCGGGACGGGTGGCACTGGCCCTTTACCGCAAGTACCGGCCGCGCACGTTCGCCGAGATGATCGGCCAGGAGCAGGTCACCGAGCCGCTGTCACAGGCGCTGCGCAGCGGGCGGCTCAACCACGCCTACCTCTTCTCCGGTCCGCGGGGCTGTGGCAAGACCTCCAGCGCCCGGATCCTGGCCCGCTCCCTCAACTGCGAGCAGGGCCCCACCCCCGAGCCGTGCGGGCAGTGTGACTCGTGCCGCGGGCTGGCTCCCGACGGCGGCGGCTCGATCGACGTCATCGAGATCGACGCGGCCAGCCACGGTGGTGTCGACGACGCCCGTGAGCTGCGCGAGAAGGCGTTCTTCGCGCCGGCCCGCAGCCGCTTCAAGATCTACATCATCGACGAGGCGCACATGGTCTCGTCGGCCGGCTTCAACGCGCTGCTCAAGCTGGTCGAGGAGCCCCCGGAGTACGTCAAGTTCATCTTCGCCACCACCGAGCCGGAGAAGGTCCTCGGCACGATCAAGTCGCGGACCCACCACTACCCCTTCCGGCTGTTCCCGCCGAAGGTGGTCCGTCCCTATCTGGAGCAGCTCTGCGAGGCGGAGGGCGTCAAGGTCGAGCCGGCGGTCTTCCCGCTGGTGGTGCGCGCCGGCGGGGGCAGCATGCGCGACAGCCTCTCCGTGCTCGACCAGCTCATCGCGGGTGCCGGCCCGGAGGGGGTCGGCTACGCCCGGGCCGCCGCGCTGCTCGGGGTCACCGACTCCGCGCTGATCGACGAGATGTGCGACGCGCTCGCCGCCGGTGACGGCGCCGCCGCGTACGCCACCGTCGACCGGGTCGCCGAGGCCGGGCACGACTCGCGCCGCTTCGCCTCCGACCTGCTGGAACGCCTCCGCGACCTGATCGTCCTCCAGCAGGTGCCGGACGCCGCCGCCAGGGGCCTCATCGACGGCCCGGCCGACCAGATCGAGCGGATGGCCGCCCAGGCGCAGCGCCTCGGCCCGGCCACGCTGTCGCGCTGCGCCGACATCGTGCACAACGGCCTGGTCGAGATGCGCGGCACCACGGCGCCCCGGCTGCTGCTGGAGCTGATCTGCGCGCGCATGCTCCTGCCCGGCGCGGACGACTCGTCCGCCGGCCTGCTCCAGCGCCTGGAGCGGATGGAGCGCCGGCTCACCCTGGGCGGCGACGAACCGGCCGCCGCGCACGCCACCGGAACCCCGGAGGTACGCCCGGCGGCTCCCGCCCCGGGCGCGGCTGCCGCCGCGGTCCACCCGGAGACCGCCGGCACGCCGGCGGCTG
>NZ_CADEAU010000125.1 GCF_902825405.1 Micromonospora maritima
GGTTGACCGCGGTCGAGGTGGCCGAGCACCGGGCCCGCCTGGTCGCCCAGGCCACCCGCGGGCTGCCGGTCACCGTGCTGCACACCGACGGGCGCAGTGTCGGCGACGATCCGAAGCTGCCGGAGGGGCACTTCGACCGGGTGCTCGTCGACGCGCCCTGCACCGGGTTGGGGTCGCTGCGCCGGCGGCCGGAGTCGCGCTGGCGTCGCCAGCCGGCGGACCTGCCGCCACTGACCCGCCTGCAACGCGAGCTGCTCACCGCCGCGCTGCGGGCGGTCCGTCCGGGCGGCGTGGTCGCGTACGTGACCTGCTCGCCGCACGTGGTGGAGACGCACGTGACGGTGACCGAGGCGTCCCGGCGCTGCGGTCTGCCTGTCGACTTCGTCGACGCCCGGCCGCTGCTGCCGGCCGGGATGCCGGGCCTGGGTGACGGCCCGACGGTGCAGCTCTGGCCGCACCGCCACGGCACCGACGCCATGTTCCTGGCCGTCCTCCGCCGAGGCTGACCGGCACCGCGCCCTCCGCTGTATCGATCGAGGGGTTCGCGTCGGATTCCCGACGCGGGCCCCTCGATCGGCGCGACGGCGGCGAGGGCAGAGGCATCCCGGGAGCGGTAGGGGGTTGGTGGGATGTGACACCCCGTTGACTGTGCGATCGATACATGTAACTGTTCCGATCATCGGTCGACCCGTCACCCCCGCCCGCCGACCCCCATGAGGAGTCTCCATGAGACGCAGCACGCCGACCACGAGCCTCGCGCTCGCCCTCGTCGCCACCCTGACGACGGCGAGCCTGGCCGGCACCGCCTCCGCCGCCCCCGCCCCCGCGCCCGCCCCGGCGGCCGCCGTCGCCGCGCTCGCCGCGCCGGACGTGTCCCTGGCCAACGTCCAGGCCCACCTCACCCAGTTCAACTCCATCGCCAGCAGCAACGGCGGCAACCGGCGGGCCGGCTCGGCCGGCTACGCCGCGTCGGTCAGCTACGTCAAGGGCAAGCTCCAGGCGGCCGGCTACACGGTCACCGAGCAGAACTGCACCACCTGCACCTACCCGGGCAGCAACCTGATCGCCGAGTGGCCGCAGGGCCCGGCCGACCAGGTCGTCATGTTCGGCGCCCACCTGGACAGCGTCTCGGCCGGCCCGGGCATCAACGACAACGGCTCCGGCTCGGCCACCCTGCTGGAGAACGCCCTGGTGCTCGCCGCGCAGAACCCGACGATGACCAAGCGGGTCCGGTTCGCCTGGTGGAACGGCGAGGAGCAGGGCCTGCAGGGCTCGAAGTACTACGTCAACCAGCTCAGCTCCACCCAGCGGGGCTACATCAAGGGCTACTACAACTTCGACATGGTCGGCTCGCCCAACGGCGGCTACTTCATCAACCGGATCACCTCGGCCACCGCGGCGCCGCTGAAGGCGTACTGGGACTCGTTCGGCATCCAGCCGGAGGAGAACACCGAGGGCCAGGGCCGCTCCGACGACTACTCGTTCGCCAACGCCGGCATCCAGACCTCCGGATACGCGGCGGGCGCCAGCTACACCAAGACCGCGGCGCAGGCCAGCAAGTGGGGCGGCACGTCGGGCGCGGCGTACGACGGCTGCTACCACCGCTCCTGCGACACCACCAGCAACATCAACACGACCATCCTCAACCGCAGCGCGGACGGCGTGGCGTACGCCATCTGGCAGCTCGCGGTCGGCGGCGGCACCCCGACCAACGACTTCTCGGTCGCGGTGAGCCCCACCTCCGGCAGCGTCGCCCGGGGCGGCTCCACCACCGCCACCGTCAGCACCGCCACCACCTCCGGCAGCGCCCAGACGGTGACGCTGTCGGCCAGCGGCGCCCCCAGCGGGGTCACGGTCGCCTTCAGCCCGTCCTCGGTCACCTCGGGCGGCTCCGCCACCATGACGGTGACCGCCTCCGCGTCGGCGACCACCGGCACGTTCACGCTCACCGTGACCGGCACCGGCTCGGCCACCCGCACCGCCAGCTACACGCTCACCGTGACCGGTTCCGGCGGCGGCTGCACCGGCGGGCAGCTCATCGGCAACAGCAGCTTCGAGTCGGGCAGCACGCCGTGGACGGCCAGCTCGGGCGTGATCACCAACGACTCCGGCCAGGCGGCCCGCACCGGCTCGTACAAGGCGTGGCTGGACGGGTACGGCTCCTCGCACACCGACACGCTGAGCCAGTCGGTCACCCTGCCGGCCGGCTGCACCAGCTACACGCTGTCCTTCTGGCTGCACATCGACTCGGCCGAGACGACCACCTCGACCGCGTACGACAAGCTGACCGTGCAGGTCGGGTCGACCACGCTGGCGACCTACTCGAACCTGAACAAGGCCACCGGCTACACCCAGCGCACCTTCAACCTCGCCGCGTACGCCGGCCAGAGCGTCACGCTCAAGTGGACCGGCGTCGAGGACGCCTCGCTGCAGACCAGCTTCGTCCTGGACGACGTGACGCTCCAGGTCGGCTGAGCGCCCCGGGCGGGGTGGGTCGACGCCCGCCCCGCCCCCGGGCTCAGGTGACCGGCAGCGCCTTGGCCCCGGCGCCCCGGACCGACCGGGTCAGCGTGCGGTCGGAGACCCAGAGGAAGCACTGCACGCCCCGGTCACCGTCGCGCCACTGCTCCTCGTACGGGTGGTAGATGATGGTGCCGGCCCGGTACTGCATGTTGCCGTCGTTCGGCACCTTGGCGTACTTCGCGATCAGTCCCCGGCACCCCTTGTGCGCCCGCAGCGAGGTGCGCTGGAACTCCGCGTAGCTGATGTCCGGCGCCTGCCAGACCCCGACGAACTCGGCGTGGTGCTTCGCGGTGCAGGCGACCGGCCGCATCGCCTCGATGTCGTCCTTGACCAGCTTGGGGTTGAAGCAGCCCAGCGCCAGCGGCGAACCGGGCTTCAGGGCGGCGCGCAGGCTGCCCTGACGCTCGGTCACCGTGCCGTCGTCCAGGTCGTTGACCTCGGCGACGTCGCAGCGGTACCAGCGGGCCCCGCCGGACCAGGCCGAGGCCGAGGGGAAGACCACGGAGAGCTGCAACCGCCCCGACCGCCAGTCCGCGCCGACGGCCCGGGTGACCTGCCGGGCGCAGTCGGCGTGGGCGGCGCGCAGGCCGGCGGACCCGCCGCGCGGTGGCGCGGAGCGAGCGGCCTCCGGGCCGGTCAGCGTTCCGACGTGCAGCGTCTCGGCCCGGTGCGTGGTGGCGCAGTCGACCGGCTGGTAGCCGCTGAGGTAGCCGACGTCGGCGACGGTCGGGTGACAGACGTCGGCCTTCGGCACGAAACCCACGGGCGCGGCGAACGCGGGCCAGTCGTCGGCCAGGTCGCGGTCCACCCCGGCCGGCGCGCCGCAGCCGCCGAGCGCCAGCACCGCCGCCGCCCCCGCGGCGACCACCGCCCACCATCGCCGCATCGCGACCGACCTCCCCGCCGTCCGGAGCCGCCCGGCCGACCGGTACGCCTCGGCGACGCAGCATACGGCACCGAGGCTCAGATGACCGGCAGTCCCTCGGGGCCGGCCCCGCGCATGGACCTGGTCAGCTTCCGGTCGTCGCTCCACAGGAAACAGCGCACCCCGCGGTCGCCCTCCTCCCACTCCCGCTGCGACGGCGGGTAGAAGATGGACCCGGCCCGGTACGGCAGGTCGGCGTTGTTCGGCACGTTCGCGAAGGCGGCGATGAGCGTCATGCAGCGCCGGTGCACCGAGGGCGCGGCCCGGGTGAACTCCGCCCAGCTCACGTCGCGTTCGGAGTAGACGCCCACGAACTCGGCCCGGTGCGGCTCGGTGCAGAGCACCGGCGCCATGTAGTTGAGGTTCTGCCCGATCAGTTTCGGGTCGAAGCAGCGGTGCACCAGCGGGTTGTCGCCGACCAGGGCGCCGCGCAGGCTGCCGGTCCGGTTGACCGGCCGGGTGTTGTCGATGCTGTCGGTCTCGGCCAGGTCGCAGCGGAACCAGCGCGCGCCGGCGACCCAGGCGGTGGCCGGGGGCAACGCGATGTTCAGCGTGAGCCTTGCCGCGTGCCAGTCTCCGCCGATCATCTCCCGGGCCTGCTGGTCGCACTCGGTGCGCGCGACGCGCAGCGCCGGGGAGCCGGGCTCCGGGCGGGCGCCGGCCGCCGCCGGGCCGGTGAACGTGCCGACGTGCACCGCCTCGGCCAGGTGACTACCCGCGCAGTTCACCGTCTCGTACGTGGCGGCCTGCACCACGGCGGTGAGCCGGGGCAGGCAGGCGTCGGTGGCCGGGACGAACAGCTGGGGTGCCGGCAACGCCGCCCAGTCGTCGACGAGGTCCCCGTCGGCCCGGTGCGCCGGGAGGCAGCCGGCGAGCACCGTCGTCACCGCACCGGCCAGCGCGAGCGTGTGGAGCCACCGTCGCATCGTCCGCCCCTTCGCCGGAGAGATGACAGCCGGTCGCCGCGGGCCCGTGCGGCGTCCCCGCGCCCCGGGCGTGCAGCATACGTGACCGTCCCTGTAGGAGTTTCGTCATCTTTCAATCGATCGGCCAGTCACCGACGACTATTCGTATCGATTTCCGGTCCGGCCGGGTCGATGGTGCACCACGGGTGACCGACGGGTCACCGCCTGTCCCCATCGGTGCCGCGCTGCGGACGGCGGGTGGCCACGTTCGTACACTGGCCCCGTGACCGTACCGCCGCCGATCGTCGCGCCCAGCATCCTGGCCGCCGATTTCGCCCGCCTCGCCGACGAGGTCCGCGCCGTGGAGTCCGCCGCCGACTGGCTGCACGTGGACGTCATGGACAACCACTTCGTGCCCAACCTGACCATCGGGCTGCCGGTGGTGCAGAGCCTGCGCGCGGTGACCCAGATCCCGTTCGACGTGCACCTCATGATCGAGGATCCGCGTCGCTGGGCCCCCGGGTACGCCGACGCCGGCGCGTACAACGTCACGTTCCACGCCGAGGCGTGCGACGACCCGGTGGCGCTGGCCAAGGACCTGCGCTCGGCCGGCGCGAAGGCGGGGCTGGCGATCGACCGGGACACCCCGATCGAGCCGTACCTGGAGCTGCTGCCCAGCTTCGACACGCTGCTGATCATGACGATCAAGGCGGGTTTCGGCGGCCAGCGCTTCCTGCCGCAGCTGCTGGACAAGGTGCGCGCCGCCCGCCGGCACGTCGACACCGGGCACCTGGAACTGCGCATCGAGGTGGACGGCGGCATCGCCGCGGACACCATCGAGCAGGCTGCCGCGGCCGGCGCCGACGCGTTCGTCGCCGGTACCGCGGTCTACGGCGCCGACGACCCGGCCGAGGCGGTACGCCGCCTGCGGGGCCTGGCGGAACGTGCGATGACCGAGGCCTGAGATGGACCCGGCCGACGACCGACCCGACGTGATCCTGGTCGTCGACGACGACGAGGACATCGCCCGCTTCGTCGAGTTCAACCTGCGCCTGCACGGCTTCGAGGTGCTGCACGCCGGGGACGGCCAGGAGGCGCTGGAGGTCATCGAGCGGGCCCGGCCGGACCTGGCCGTGGTCGACCTGATGATGCCGCGCATCGACGGGCTGGAGCTGACCCGCCGGCTGCGCGCCGACCCGATGACCTCGGCGCTGCCGGTGATCATGCTGACCGCCAAGGGGATGACCTCGGACAAGGTCAACGGTCTCAGCGCGGGCGCCGACGACTACCTGGTCAAGCCGTTCGACACCGCCGAGCTGGTCGCCCGGGTCAGCTCCACGCTGCGCCGCAACAAGGAGTTCCGGGAGGTGTCCCCGCTGACCGGCCTGCCCGGCAACAGCCGCATCCGGCGGGAGATCAGCGACCGGGTGCGCGGCGGGGTCGACTACGCGGTCGGCTACATCGACATCGACCGGTTCAAGAGCGTCAACGACCGGTACGGCTTCGTCCGCGGCGACGAGTTCATCTCCGCGCTGGCCCGCAGCCTGCACCGCGCGGTGGTGTCGATCGGCCTGCCGCCGGCCTTCCTCGGCCACGTCGGCGGCGACGACTTCGTCATCGTCTGCGCGCCCGAACAGGTCCGGCCGCTGACCTTCCGGGCGGTGGAGGACTTCGAGAAGGCCGCGGACGGGCTCTACGACCCGATCGACCGGGAACGCGGCTTCGTCGAGTTGAAGGACCGCCGCGGCAACATCCGCCGGGCCGCCCTGGTCACCCTCTCCATCGGGGTGTCGCTGTCCGACAGCGGCAAGCGGTTCACCGATCCGCTGGAGGCGATCGCGGTGGCCTCGGAGATGAAGACGGTGGCCAAGAGCCAGCCCGGCTCGTACGTGGCGGTCGACCGCCGCCGGGGTGTCACCTGAACCTGACCCCCGCGGCTGTGAGGTAGCTCGCCTCTGTGGCGCGCGCCGCCGCCGAACGTGTAAGACTTCCGGTGTACCCACCACGCGCTGGCGGGGCTCGGTGAAATTCCGAACCGGCGGTGATCCACGGTCCGACCGTGGTAAGCCCGCGACCCGGACGGCTTCGGCCGGACGGTGGACCTGGTGAGAATCCGGGGCCGACGGTTGGGGTGCGGCTCGTCCGCCCCCAGAAAGTCCGGATGGGAGACAGCGCGCGGAACGGGGGAGGTCCCTGGCGGCCGCTGAGCACCCTCAGCCGCCGCGTGGGCTCCCCGGGGTCGGCGTCGCCGTCCCCGGGTCTCTCCGCCGCCGCGTGTGCGCGGCATCCGTGCCGCCCCTCCCGAACCCGCCGCGCGTGACCGGCGAGCGGGAGGGCAGGGCAGGCCATGGCGAGCGTCTCCGTCGACGAGGCGATGCGTCGTGCCGTCGCGCTGGCCGCCCGAGGCCTCGGCGCGACCAGCCCCAACCCGGTCGTCGGATGCGTGCTGCTCGACCCCGACGGCGAGATCGTCGGCGAGGGCTTCCACGCGTACGCCGGCGGGCCGCACGCCGAGATCGTCGCGCTGGCGCAGGCCGGCAGGCGCGCCCGGGGCGGCACCGCGGTCGTCACGCTCGAACCCTGCGACCACACCGGCCGCACCGGCCCCTGCAGTCACGCGCTCATCGCCGCCGGCGTGTCGCGGGTGGTGGTCGCCGTGCCCGACCCGAACCCGGTGGCCTCCGGCGGCGCGGCCACCCTGCGCGCCGCCGGGATCGAGGTCACCCTCGGGGTACGCACCGAGGAGGCCGAGGCGGGCAACATCGCCTGGCTCACCTCGATGCGCCGCGGCTGGCCGTACCTGATCTGGAAGTACGCGGCCACGCTCGACGGGCGCTCCGCCGCCGCCGACGGCACCAGCATGTGGATCACCTCGGAGGCGGCCCGCACCGACGTGCACGCCCTGCGCGGCACCGTCGACGCGGTGCTCGCCGGGGTCGGCACCGTGCTCGCCGACGACCCCCGCCTGACCGCCCGCAACCTGCGCGACGGCACGCTCGCCATCCGCCAGCCGCTGCGGGTCGTGGTGGACAGCTCGGGACGTACCCCGGCCGACGCCCGGGTCCGCGACGGCGCGGCCCGGACCTGGGTGGCCACCGCGGCGGAGGTCGGCGCCGGCCCGGACGGCCGGGTCGACCTGACGGCGCTGCTCGCCGAACTGCACCACCGGGGGGTACGCGCCGCGCTGCTGGAGGGCGGCCCCACGCTCGCCGGCGCGTTCCTGGCCGCCGGCCTGGTCGACCGGATCGTCGGGTACGTCGCGCCGAAGTTGCTCGGCGCCGGCCCGACCGCGCTGCTCGACGCCGGCGTGAGCACCATCGCCGACGCCATCGATCTGGAGATCACCGACGTTACGCGGGTCGGTCCCGACCTGCGGATCACCGCGCTGCCCCGGAAGAGGGAGGCCTGACATGTTCACCGGCATCGTCGAGGAGCTGGGCGAGATCGTCCGGAGCACCGAGACCGGGGACGACTCGGCGCTGGTCGCCATCCGCGGCCCGTTGGTCACCTCGGACGCGCGGCACGGCGACTCGATCGCGGTCAACGGTGTCTGTCTGACCGTGGTCGACGTCGACGGCGGTGTGTTCACCGCCGACGTGATGGGCAAGACGCTGCGGCGCACCGCGCTCGGCGCGTTGCGCCCCGGCGACCCGGTCAACCTGGAGCGGGCCGCCGCGCTGAACAGCCGACTCGGCGGGCACCTGGTGCAGGGGCACGTCGACGGCGTCGGCGAGGTCGTCGGCCGGGAGCCGGCCGCGCAGTGGGAGACGGTCCGGTTCCGGCTGCCGGCCGAGCTGTCCCGCTACGTGGTGGAGAAGGGTTCGATCACCGTCGACGGCGTGTCCCTGACCGTCGCCGAGGTGGGCGACGACTGGTTCTCGGTCGGCCTGATCCCGACCACGCTGAAGCTCACCGTGCTCGGCACGAAGCGGGTCGGCGATCCGGTCAACCTGGAGGTCGACGTGCTGGCCAAGTACGTCGAGCGGCTGATGGGCGGTGCCCGGTGACGGGCCCGCTCGGCTGGATGCTCGACGCCCAGGTGCACGTCGCCGGCTCGCCGGTGCTGGTGCGGGAGATCGTCGGCAACGTCTTCGGGCTCGCCTCGGCATTGCTCGGGTTGCGCCGGGTGGTGTGGGCCTGGCCGGTCGGCATGATCGGCAACGCGCTGCTGTTCACCGTCTTCCTCGGCGGCGTCTTCGCCACCCCGCAGGCGCACGACCTCTACGGCCAGGCCGGCCGCCAGGTCTTCTTCTTCGCGGTGAGCGTGTACGGCTGGTGGCGCTGGTCGCGCAACCGCCGCGCCGGGGGCGGCGACGAACCGGCCGTGGTGCCGCGCTGGGCCACCTGGCGGGAGCGGCTCGGCCTGCTCGTGGTCGCGGCCGTCGGCACGGCCGCCGCGTACCCGGTGCTGGCCGCGCTCGGCTCCTGGGGCCCGCTGCCGGACGCCTGGATCCTGGTCGGCAGCCTGCTCGCCACGTACGGCATGGCGCGCGGCTGGGTGGAGTTCTGGCTGATCTGGATCGCCGTGGACGCGGTGGGCGTACCGCTGCTGTTGCGCGGCGGCTTCTACCCGTCGGCCGCCATGTACCTGGTCTACGGCGCGTTCTGCGCCGCCGGCCTGTACAGCTGGTGGCGCACCTCCCGGGCCGTCACGGCCGCCCGCACCCGTATCCCGGCGACGTACTCGGAGGTCGTGGCATGACCACGTTCGGTTCCATCGAGCAGGCGGTGGCGGACATCGCCGCCGGGCGACCCGTGGTGGTGGTCGACGACGAGGACCGGGAGAACGAGGGCGACCTGATCTTCGCGGCCGAGCTGGCCACGCCGGAGCTCGTCGCGTTCATGGTCCGCTACACCTCCGGCTACATCTGCGTGCCGCTGACCGAGGACGAGTGCGACCGGCTGGACCTGCCGCCGATGCACCACACCAACCAGGACCGGCGCGGCACCGCGTACACGGTGACGGTGGACGCCCGCGAGGGCGTGAGCACCGGCATCTCGGCCGCGGACCGGTCGCACACCATCCGCCTGCTGGCCGACGCCGGAACCGACCCGACCGACCTGGCCCGCCCCGGCCACGTGGTGCCGCTGCGCGCCCGGGCGGGCGGGGTGCTGCGCCGGGCCGGGCACACCGAGGCGGCGGTGGACCTGACCCGACTGGCCGGGCTGCGCCCCGCCGGGGTGCTCTGCGAGCTGGTCAACGACGACGGCACCATGATGCGCCTGCCGGACCTGGAGAAGTTCTGCGCCGAGCATGGGCTGACGCTGGTGACCATCGCCGACCTGATCGCGTACCGGCGACGCACCGAGAAGCAGGTCGAGCTGGCCGCCGAGGCGCGGATGCCCACCCCGTACGGGGTCTTCCGGGCGCTCGGCTACCGCGCCGAGCACGACTCGGCCGAGCACGTCGCGTTGGTCATGGGCGACCTCGGCGACGGGCGGGACGTGCTGGTCCGGGTGCACTCGGAGTGCCTCACCGGAGACGTGTTCGGCTCGCTGCGCTGCGACTGCGGACCGCAGTTGCAGGCCGCCCTGGCCCGGGTCGCCGAGGAGGGACGCGGGGTGGTCCTCTACGTCCGCGGCCACGAGGGGCGCGGCATCGGCCTGCTGCACAAGCTCCAGGCGTACCAGCTCCAGGACCAGGGGCGCGACACGGTGGACGCGAACCTCGACCTGGGCCTGCCGGCCGACGCGCGGGACTACGGCACCGGCGCGCAGATCCTGTACGACGTCGGCGTCCGCTCGATGCGGCTGCTGACCAACAACCCGGCCAAGCGGGCCGGCCTGGAGGGATACGGCCTCACCGTGACCGGCCGGGAGGGCATGCCGGTGCGGTCCAACCCGGAGAACGTGCGCTACCTGCGTACCAAGCGGGACCGGATGGGTCACCTCCTGGACGGGCTGGACGAGGCGACCGAGGCCCCGATGGGCCGGCCGGTCGCCGGTGACGAGATCGGAGCGTAGGACGATGGCGGGTTTCGGAGAGCCGGGCGTGACCGCGGTGGACGCCGCCGGCATGACCGTCGGCGTGGTGGCGGCCCGCTGGCACGGCGACCTGACCGACCACATGGTCGAGCGCGCGGTGGCCGCCGCCGAGGCGTGTGGCGCGCGGGCCGTGGTGGCCCGGGTGGCCGGTTCGGTCGAGCTGCCGGTGGTGGCCCAGGCCATGGCCCGCCGGTACGACGTGGTCGTCGCGCTCGGCGTCGTCGTCCGCGGCGCGACCGCGCACTTCGACTACGTCTGTCAGTCGGTCACCGAGGGGCTGACCCGGGTGGCGCTGGACGAGGGCAAGCCGGTGGCGCACGGGGTGCTCACGGTGGAGACCATCGAGCAGGCCCGGGACCGGGCCGGGCTGCCCGGCTCGGCCGAGGACAAGGGTTGGGCGGCCACGGTGGCGGCGCTGGACGCCGCGCTGGCGATCCGCGGTCTCGACGCCGCCAACGGCCGCCGCGTCGGCTTCGCCTGATCCCCGCGCCGGCCCGCGGTGATCGACTCCAGTACGGCGAGGTGGCGGTGTCGCACCCCGTCGGATGCCGCCACCTCCCCGAACTGGCGGCGGGGACGTCGGTCACACCGTCGTCCCCTCGCGGTCGAGCCAGGAGAGCGTGGCTCGCGGGGACCCGGCGCACCCGCGCGGGCCGGTCGCGAGCGTCGACAGCGGGCGACAGGCGGCTTCGGGTGACGAGCCGGCGGAACCCCTGCCTGAGTCGTTCCTGATATCAGCTCGACAGGCGGCGCCGGGGCTTCGTGTCTCCCGGCGGCCGGAGGTCCGGCACGCGAGCGGAAAGCGGCCGTCCCAGGCACCGCCGATCACCTGCCCACAGCGATCCGGACCGCCGGGGGAGGGAGGCCGTGGTCGATCCGGGTCGCCCGAGGAGGCGGGGTCAGGGCCGATCCGGGTCGCCCGGGAAGCGGGCCGGACGGGCCGGGCCCGGCGGCGAGGGGCGCGGCGGCGGCCGGGCGGACCCGCAGGTGGACCCCGGGGCGACCGGCTTCGGCGGGCGGCTGGAAGAATCGCCTTCCGTGAAGACGTTCGAGGAGTTGTTCGCCGAGCTGCAGGCCAAGGCCGCCGCCGGCACCCCGGGCTCGGGCACCGTCGACGCGCTCGCGAAGGGCGTGCACTTCATCGGCAAGAAGGTCGTCGAGGAGGCGGCCGAGTCGTGGATGGCGGCCGAGCACGAGGGCCCGGAACGGGCCGCGGAGGAGATCTCCCAGCTGCTCTACCAGGCACAGGTGCTGATGCTGGCCACCGGTCTCGACCTGAAGGACGTCTACCGACATCTCTGAGTGCCCGTCCGCTGATCATCCGATCGAACGAAGGAGCACTCCCATGCTGCGTGTCGCCGTACCCAACAAGGGCGCCCTGGCCGAGTCGGCCGCCGGGATGCTGCGCGAGGCGGGCTACCGCCAGCGCACCGACCCGAAGGACCTGGTCTGCCGGGACGAGCCCAACGACATCGAGTTCTTCTACCTGCGGCCCAAGGACATCGCGACCTACGTCGGCTCCGGTGACCTGGACGTCGGCATCACCGGGCGCGACCTGCTGATCGACTCCGGCGCGCCGGCCGAGGAGGTGGTCGACCTCAACTTCGGCCGGGCCACCTTCCGGTTCGCCGCCCGCCCCGACGACGTCGCCTCCGTCCAGCAGCTCGGCGGGCACCGGATCGCCACCGCGTACCCGGGTCTGGTCGAACGGCACCTGGGCGAGCTGGGCGTCAAGGCCGACGTGATCCGGCTCGACGGCGCGGTCGAGAACGCCATCCGCCTCGGCGTGGCCGACGTGGTCGCCGACGTGGTGGAGACCGGCGCCACGCTGCGCCAGGCCGGGCTGGTCGTCTTCGGGGAGCCGCTGCTGCGCTCCTCCGCGGTGCTTGTCGCCCGGGCCGGCGCGCCCGGCGGCGCCCAGCAGCAGCAGCTCCAACGTCGACTGCACGGGGTGCTCGTCGCCCGCCGCTACGTGATGCTCGCCTACGACGTGCCGGCCGGCCTGCTCGACCGGGCCAGTTCGCTCACCCCCGGCATCGAGTCGCCCACCGTGTCACCGCTGCACCGGGAGGGCTGGGTCGCGGTGCAGGCGATGGTGCTCCGCGACGACGTGCACCGGATCATGGACGAGCTGTACGAGTTGGGCGCCCGGGCGATCCTGGTCACCAACATCCACGCCTGCCGGCTGTGAGGCCGCTGCCGCTCCCGGCCGCGTTGACCGTCGTCGTCCTGGGTGGCGTGGCCTCGGCCGCGCAGGGCGTGGTCAACGCGAAACTGGGGGAGCGGACCGGTGACCCGGTCCTCGGCGCGGTGGTCAACAACCTCGGCGGCTGCCTGCTCGTGCTGGCCGGCCTGGCGGTGCTGCCCTCGATGCGCGCCGGGCTGGCCGGGCTGCGCCGCTCCGGGCTGCCCTGGTGGGCGTACCTGGGCGGGGTGGGCGGCGCGGTGATCGTCCTCGTGGCGCCGGTGGTGGTGCCGGTGCTCGGGGTGGCGGTGTTCACGATCGCCCAGGTCGCCGGGGGCAGCCTCGGCGGCCTGGCGGTGGACCGGGCCGGACTGGCCGCCACCGGGCGGCTGCCGCTCACGCTG
>NZ_CADEAU010000126.1 GCF_902825405.1 Micromonospora maritima
GCCGTGCTGACGCGCTGGTCCCGCCGGCCCGGCTGGGGGCAGCGGCACGTGCTCGCCACCGGCTCGGCCGGCCTGGTCGTCGCGGCCGCGCTCGCGTACACGGCGCCGACCTACTCCCCGGCGAGCCCGGTGGCGGCCCTGGTGGGTGACGTGGCGATCAGCGTGATCGTGCTGTTGCTGGTCGGCGGCGCGTGGTGGCGGGTCAGCGGGCGGGCAGCTCGGGACCGCCGTCGAGCAGCGGCGCCAGCAGGTCGCCCTGCTTCTCCACCCGCTTGAGCACCTCGCCCGCGGTGTACGGCCGCGCCGACGGCCGCTTCCCCGCCGCCCCCGCCTCCACCTCGTCCCAGGTCAGCGGCGTCGACACCGAGGGCACCGGCTGGGCCCGCAGCGAGTACGGCGCGACAGTGGTCTTCGCCGCGTTGTTCTGGCTCCAGTCGATGAAGACCTTGCCGGGCCGCAGGTTCTTCGCCATCTTCGACACGACCAGCTTCGGGTGCGCCTTCTCCAGCTCCTGCGCGATCCGCCGGGCGTAGTCGGAGACGACGTCGGCGTCCTGGGTGCCGGCGATCGGACAGCAGAGCTGCATGCCCTTCTTACCCGAGGTCTTCGGGTACGCCTCGACGCCGTCGGCCGCCAGCCGGTCGCGCATCAGCAGCGCCACCTGGCAGCACTGCTTCAGCGCCGCCGGGGCGCCCGGGTCCAGGTCGACCACCATCAGGTCCGGGTGGGCGCCGATCTTCCACTGCGGCGTGTGCAGCTCCAGCGCGGCCAGGTTGGCCAGCCAGACCAGCGTGGGCAGCTCGTCGCAGACCACGTAGTCGATGGTCTCCCGGCCCTTGCTCGACCCGGGGGCGGGCAGGTTCTCCTTCCGTACCCAGCCGGGGGTCGCGGCGGGCGCGTTCTTCTCGAAGAACGAGCCGCCGTCGACGCCGTTGGGGAACCGGATCCGGGTCAGCGCGCGGTCGCACAGGTGCGGCAGCAGCACCGGGGCGATCCGGGTGTAGTAGTCGATCACCTCGCCCTTGGTGAAGCCGGCCTGCGGGAACAGCACCTTGTCCAGGTTGGACAGCTCCAGCGAGCGCCCCTCGACCTCGACCTTGAAGCGGTCAGCCGGCATCGTCGACCTCCTCGGGCGGCTTGTCCGGGCGCAGGCGCAGGATCCGCGGGAAGCGCAGCCGGCCGTCCGGGGTGCGCTGGCCGTACTTCACCTCCACCACGACCCGGGGAGTTACCCAGATCGCGCCCCGGGCATCCTCGCGCGGCACGCCGGCGGCGAACGGCGACGCGCCGGCACGCAGCGGCTCCAGCTCGCGCAGCAGCTCCCGCTCGACGGCCGCGCCGATCCCGCCGCCGACCCGGCCCCGGTAGATCAGCCGCCCGTCCGGGCCGGGCACCCCGACCAGCAGACCGCCGACGCGGCGCGCGCCGGGCCGCCAGCCGCCGACCACGAAGTCGCCGGTGACCTCCAGCTTGACCTTCACCCATTCCGGCGAACGCACGCCGGGTCGGTAGACCGACTCGACCCGCTTGGCCATCACGCCCTCCAGCCCGTGCTCGCCGGCCGCGGCGTAGGTGGCCGGGCCGTCGCCGAAGACCGGGGGCACCGCCCACCGGGCCGCGCCGAGCCCGAGCGACTCCAGCGCCGCCCGCCGCTCCCGCCAGGGCCGGGCGGTCAGGTCCACGCCGTCGAGCCGCAACAGGTCGAAGATCATGTACGTGACCGGCACGGTCGCCGCCAGGCGCGCCGCCTTGGCCGGGTTGCGCACGTGCATCCGCTCGGCCAGCGCGGTGAACGAGGGCTGCCCGTCGGTGAAGAGCACCACCTCGCCGTCGAGCAGCGCGTCGTCGACCTGCTCGGCGAGGTTGAGCAGTTCCGGGTACGCGGTGGTGATCTCGACGCCGGAGCGGGCGTAGAAGTGCCGGTCACCGTGGGAGATGTCGGCGAGCGCGCGGACCCCGTCCCACTTGAACTCGTACGCCCACGCGGCACCGACCGGAAGCTGCCCGGTCGTCGCGAGCATCGGCTTCAACGGCGCGCCGGGCATTTCTCGACTGTAGTTGCGCACGGAAGCGCGTGCGTCCCGTTCGATCGTTTGCGATTCTGGTGGTCAACCGGGGAGAGGAGCGCGGGATGCGGGCGATCTGGAAAGGAGCGGTGTCGTTCGGCCTGGTGTCGATCGGGGTGAAGGTCTACTCGGCCACCGAGGAGAAGGACATCCGGTTCCACCAGGTGCACCGGGAGGACGGCGGCCGGATCCGCTACAAGCGCACCTGCTCGGTCTGTGGCGAGGAGGTCACCTACGACGACATCGCCAAGGGCTACGACATCGGCGGTGGCGAGATGGTCATCCTCACCGACGAGGACTTCGCCGACCTGCCGTTGAGCACGTCGCACGCGATCGACGTGCTGGAGTTCGTGCCGGCCGAGCAGGTCGACCCGATCCTCTACAACAAGGCCTACTTCCTGGAGCCGGAGGGCTCGGCGACCAAGCCGTACGTGCTGCTGCGCGACGCGCTGTCCGACTCGGAGCGGGTCGCGATCGTCAAGGTGGCGCTGCGTCAGCGGGAGCAGTTGGCCACGCTGCGGGTACGCGAGGGCGTGCTGCTGCTCAACACCATGCTCTGGCCGGACGAGATCCGCCAGCCCGACTTCGGCTTCCTCGACGAGGACCTGAAGGTCCGCCCGCCGGAGTTGGCGATGGCCAGCTCACTGATCGACTCGATGGCCGGCGAATTCGAACCGGACGCGTTCACCGACGACTACCGGGCCGCGTTGCAGGAGGTCATCGACGCCAAGGTCGAGGGCCGTGAGGTGGTGCAGCCGGAGGAGGAAGAGGCCGCGCCGGCCGCCGCGGTGGATCTGATGGCCGCGCTGAAGGCGTCGGTCGAGCGGGCCCGGGCGGCCCGGGGCGAGGCGCCGTCCGGCGGCGGGGCCGAGCCGACCCCGATCTCGTCGGCCCGCTCGGCGAAGAAGGCCGCGAAGAAGGCGCCGGCGAAGAAGGCCGAACCGGCGAAGAAGACGGCGGCCAAGAAGACGCCCGCGAAGAAGGCAGCGGCCAAGAAGGCCGAACCGGCCAAGAAGGCCGCGGCGAAGAAGGCCCCGGCGAAGAAGACGGCCGCGAAGAAGAGCGCCTGACGCGTACGGCGGAGGCCCCGCCCCCGGGGGACGGCGGGGCCCGCGCCGCTCAGCCGCGGCCGAGCTTCTCGGTGGGGGTGACGCGCACGACGACGCGTTCCTCGCCGGGGCGGCGCCAGGGGTAGGTGTCCTGGCCGAGGTACTTCTTCGCCAGCCGGTCGATGTGCTCGTCGGCGCCCTCGGTGACGAACTCGACGGTGCCCTTGATCCAGAGGGTGCGGAAGTCGTCGGCCCGGTCCGCCACGGACACCGCGACCACCGGGTTGCGGGACATGTTCAGGTACTTCTGCCGGCCCTTGGCCGTGTTGAACAGGATGTGCTGGCCGTCGGTGTCGACCCAGACCGGGGTGACGTGCGGGGTGCCGTCGGCCTCGATCGTCGCCACGTGCGCGAGCTGCGGTTCGCCGAGCAGGGCCAGGTCTTCGTCGCTGAGGATCGCCATGGCCGGAAACGTACCCCGTGCGGTGCCCCCGTATCGGCCTTCGTGTCCCGATCGTGGCGGGCGAATGGGCACGCTGGGGCTCCGGGCGGGTACCGTGTGCGCTGGCCTCGGCGGCGGCCCGCCGGGGGCGCACCCACCCCACCCCTGCAGGGAGTCGACGTGAGCGAGCGTGTGGAGAACCGGTCGGCGGGCCAGGCCCCGGCCACCAAGGCACAGCGGCGGCTGGCCGCCCAGCTGGCCGAGAAGAAGGCCGCCGAGGCGCGCCGCCGCCGGCAGTCGATGCTCGGCGCGGCCGCCGGTGTGCTCGCCGTGGTGGCCCTGGTCGGCGGTCTCGTCTGGCTGAACAGCGGGGATGACGACAAGCCCGCCACCGCCACCTCGGCCAGCCCGAGCGCCCCGGTCGAGCCCGCCGCGCCGCCCGCCCCGGAGCTGCCCGCCGGCACCGACCCGGCGCTGAAGACCAAGCCGACCGTCCAGGCCGGCTCGGGCGAGCTGACGAAGCTGAACGTGACCACCCTGGTCAAGGGCACCGGCCCGGCGGTGAAGGCCGGCCAGACCATCACCACCAACTACGTGGGCGTCTTCTACAAGGACGGCAAGCAGTTCGACGCGTCCTGGGACAACGGCCAGCCGGCCACCTTCCAGATCGGCGTGGGCCAGGTCATCAAGGGCTGGGACCAGGGCCTGGTCGGCGTGCCGGTGGGCAGCCGGGTGCAGCTGGACCTTCCGGCCGATCTGGCCTACGGCAACGACGCCTCGGGCGGCCGTCCCGCCGGGCCGCTGCGCTTCGTCGTCGACGTGCTGGCTGCGCAGTAGATCACTCCGGGCTTCCGCCCGGTCACCTACCGGCAGTAGGTTCGTGGTCACCGTGGGCGGCACATCCGCCCGCGGTGACTGCCCACCGACGCGGAGGTGCAACGTGGCGGCGCTGGACGATCCCGGGGTGGCCCGGCGGATGTGGACGCTCTTCGAGCCGGTCCACGCGGTGACCTACTTCCACCCGCGGGCGCGGGCCGCGTTCGAGGCGGTCGGGCTGCGCGGCTACTGGCGTGGCTACTTCGCCGGCCGGGCCGCGCCGCTCGGGCCGGTGGACGCGCCGACGGTCACGGCCGCCTTCTTCAGCTTCGCGCCGCCGATGGTGGCCCGGGCGCTGCCCTCGGTGTGGCGGCTGGCCACGCCGGAGGAGGCACTGCGCGCCCGCCTCACCGGCGCGGTGCAGGCACTCGCCGAGTTCACCTACGAGTTGCCCGAGTCCCGTCTCGTCGAGGCCGCCGAGCTGCTGGAGGAGGCGGCCGGGCGGGTGGACACGGCGGGTCGGGTGCTCGGCGCGGTCAACGCCGCCCTGCCCCGCGGGGAGTACCCGCTGGCCCGGCTCTGGCAGGCGGCGGCGACGCTGCGCGAGCACCGGGGCGACGGGCACGTGGCGGCGCTCGTCACCACCGGCCTGGAGCCGGTCGAGGTGGTGGCCTGGCGGTGCCGGGTCGACCAGTCGCGCGAGTTCCACCAGCCGGCCCGGGGCTGGACCGACGAGCAGTGGTCCGCCGCCGAGGAACGGCTGGTCGACAAGGGGTGGCTGACCGCCGGGCGCGAACCCACCCCGCACGCCACCGAGACGTTCCGCGCCGTCGAGGAGGCCACCGACCGGGCCGCGCTGGGCCCGTGGCGCGCGCTGGGCGCGGAGCGCACCGCACGGCTGGGGGAGCTGCTGGAGCCGATCGCCACCCGCTGCCGCACGATCATTCCGCCGCAGGCCCCGATCGGTCTGCCGGCGCAGCGTTCCGCCGGGGTGACGCTGCCGGGGTGAACCGGGCCGCCGGCTGGGGCAGGATGGCGGCATGGTGGACGCGGTGCTCTTCGACCTCGACGGCGTGATCGTGGACTCCGAGCCGGTCTGGGAGGAGGTCCGCCGGGCGTACGTGGCCGAGCACGGCGGCATCTGGCAGCCCGACACCCAGCGCCGGCTGATGGGCATGAGCACCGGCGAATGGGCGGCGTACCTCAGCGACGAGCTGGGCGTCGACAGGCCGGCCGGCCGGGTGGCCGCCGAGGTGGTGGCCGAGATGACCGAGCGGTACGCGCGACGCGTACCGCTGATCGACGGCGCGGACGCGGTGGTGCGCCGGACGGCCGCGCGGTGGCCCCTGGGGCTGGCCAGCTCCTCGCCGACCCGGCTGATCGCCGCGGCGCTGGACGCGACGGGCCTGGCCGGCGCGTTCGGCGCGACGCTGTCGACCGAGGAGACCGCCCGGGGCAAGCCGGCACCGGACGTCTGGCTGGCGGTGGCCGAGCGGATGGACGTCGACCCGGCCCGGTGCGTGGCGGTGGAGGACTCGTCGAACGGTGTCCGCTCGGCCGCCGCCGCGGGATGCCGGGTGGTGGCGGTGCCGCACGGCTCGTACCCGCTCGATCCGGACGCCGAGGCCCTCGCGGCCGTGCTGCTCCCCTCGATCGGCGCGCTCACCCCGGAACTGTTGGCGGGCCTGGGCTGAGGCGGGGCCGGCATGTTCGCGCGGCCTTCGGGTAGCGCACCCACGACGACGGCGGAGGGACGACGATGAAGGCGATCGTGTACGAGCGCAGCGGGGACGCCTCGGTGCTCCAACTGGTGGACCGGCCGGTGCCGGAGCCCGGCCCCGGCGAGGTGCTGGTCCGGATGGCGGTGTCGGGGGTGAATCCGACCGACTGGAAGGCCCGCCAGGCGTGGCCGCTGCCGACCGGCTGGCAGATCCCGCACCAGGACGGCGCCGGCGTGGTCGAGGCGGTCGGCGAGGGCGTGGACCGGATCATGATCGGCGAGCGGGTCTGGATCTGGGAGGCGGCCTGGCAGCGGCCGTGGGGCACGGCCAGCGAATACACCGTGGTGCCGGTCCGGCACGCGGTTCCGCTCGGCTCGGCCTCGTTCGACCTGGGCGCGGCGCTCGGCATCCCGTTCATGACCGCGCACCGGTGCCTGACCGCCGGCGAGTTCATGCCGCACAAGCTGCACGCCGGCGCGTTGAGCGACCACGTGGTGCTGGTGCAGGGCGGGGCGGGCGCGGTGGGCAACGCGGCGATCCAGCTCGCCCGCTGGGCCGACGCGTGCGTGATCACCACGGTCAGCAGCCCGGAGAAGGCGCAGCTCGCGGCGGCGGCCGGGGCCAACTTCGTGATCAACTATCGCGAGCAGGACGTGGTCGAGGAGGTCCGCAAGGTCGCACCCGACGGGGTGCACACGATCGTCGAGGTCTCGGCCGCCCGCAACGCCGCGGCCGACGTGCAGCTCCTGCGCACCGGTGGCGCGGTCTGCGTGTACGCCGACGACGGCGGCGACGAGGTGACGCTGCCGATCCGGCCCCTGATGGGCCCGAACGCGCGCTGGCAGTTCGTGCTTGTCTACACCGCGCCGAAGGTGGCCAAGGCGCAGGCGGTCACCGACATCGCCGCGGCGGTGGCGCAGGGCGCGGTCCGGGTCGGCGAACAGGCGGGCCTGCCCCTGCACCGGTATCCGCTGGCGGAGGCCGCCGCCGCGCAGCAGGCGGTGCAGGACAGCGTGGTGGGCAAGGTGCTCGTGAGCACCGCCGACGAGTAGGCAACCGGATTTCCCCGACATCGGGACAGAGGCGAACAAGTTTCGCAACAATGACGGTGCGGGTCACCCCGTAACGGACGGGCGGCCCCGGCGCGGTGCGAACGCCGGGGCCGCCCTCTGGGAGGAATGTCCGCTGGGAACGTGCTCCTACCCGTGTTGGCGACGGTACGCCGGAAAGTGTTACGGCGCGGTCAGTTCGCGTACCTCCAGCCCGCCGTCCGCGTACCGCGAGCGCACGACCTTCTTGTCGAACTTGCCCACGCTGGTCTTCGGCACCGCGTCGATGAACGCCCAGCGCTCCGGCAACTGCCAGCGGGCCACCGACGTGGCCAGGAAGTCCCGCAGCTCCTCCGCGGTGACCGAGGCGCCCTCCCGCACCACCACGGTGGCCAGCGGACGCTCGTCCCACCGCTCGTCCGGTACGCCCACCACGCACGCCTCCAACACGGCCGGGTGCGCCATCAGGGCGTTCTCCAGCTCGACCGAGGAGATCCACTCCCCGCCCGACTTGATCACGTCCTTGGCGCGGTCGGTCAACGTGATGTAGCCGTCCGGCGAGAGCGTGCCGACGTCACCGGTACGCAGCCAGCCGTCCCGGAACTTCTCGGCGTCCGGCACGTCGTCCCCGACGTACCGGGCGGTCACCCACGGCCCGCGCACCTCCAGCTCGCCCACGGACGTCCCGTCGGCGGGCAGCGGTTCACCCAGCGGGCCGACGATCCGCGCGGCCACCCCGGCCGGCACCCGCCCCTGGGTGTAGCGGTAGCGCCAGGCGTCGTCGCCGGTCGCGCCGGCCGGCGGGCGGGAGACCGAGCCGAGCGGGGACATCTCGGTCATGCCCCAGGCGTGGATGACCTCGATGCCGTGCCGGTCGTGGAACGCGTGCATCAGCGCCGGCGGGCAGGCCGAGCCGCCGACGATCACCTCGGTCAGCGAGGACGTGTCCACGTCGTGGCTGTCCAGGTAGGCCAGCAGGTCGGTCCAGATGGTCGGCACCGCGCCGGCCAGGGTGGGCCGCTCCGCGGCGATCATGGCGGCGATCGGCTCGGCCTGGAGGAACCGGTCCGGCATGATCAGCGAGGCGCCGGAGAGGAACGCCGCGTACGGCAGACCCCAGGACATGGCGTGGAACATCGGCACGATGGCCAGTTCCCGGTCCTTCGGGCCGAGGCCGAAACCCTCCGGCATGCACACCTGGAGCGAGTGCAGGTAGATCGAGCGGTGCGAGTAGGCGACGCCCTTGGGGTTGCCGGTGGTCCCGGAGGTGTAGCAGAGCGCCGCCGCGTCGCGCTCGTCCACCTCGGGCCAGTCGTAGCGGTCCGGACGGTCGGCCAGCAGGGCGTCCCAGTGGTGCACGGTGATCCGGTCGCCGGCCGCGGCCACCAGCGGGGCCGGGTCGCCGCCGCCGACCACCACCACGTGCCGCACCGTGGTCATGTCGCCGATCACGCGGGCGAGCAGCGGGATGAGCGTGGTGTCGACGAGCACCACCCGGTCCTCGGCGTGGTTCGCGATGTAGACGACCTGGTCGGGGAAGAGCCGGATGTTGAGCGTGTGCAGCACCGCGCCCATGCTCGGCACCGCGAAGTACGCCACCAGGTGCTCGTTGTTGTTCCACATGAACGTGGCGACCCGCTCGTCGCCGGTCACGCCGCACTCGTCGCGCAACGCGTGGGCCAGCCGGGCCGCGGCACGACCCACCTCGGCGTACGTCATCCGGCGGGGCTCGGCACCGGTCCAGGTGACCACCTCCGCGGCGCCGTGCACGGTGGAGCCGTGTTCGAGGATCCGGGCGACCTGGAGGGGGGCTTCCATCATCGTGCTACGCATGGGTAACAACGTAGTGTCGCCGGTCACACGAGCGGAACCCCCCGGATCGGCCGAGCCGACCGGGATTGATGCGTAGATTGTCCGGGTGAGCATCTCGTGGGCCGACTCGTACGTCGGGCAGCTCCGCGCCCTGGCCGGTGACCGCACCCTGATGTTCGTCGGCGCCCGCGCCGTGGTGCGCGACAACGCCGCCCGGGTGCTGCTCATCCAACGCTCCGACAACGGTCAGTGGGCGCTGCCGGCCGGCGCCATGGAGCTGGGCGAGTCGATCGCCGACTGCGCGGTCCGGGAGGTCCGCGAGGAGACCGGGCTGCGCGCGCTGCGGGTCAGCGCGTTCGCGCTCTACACCGGCGCCGACCGCACCCACACCAACATGTACGGGCACACCTACCAGGTCTTCACCACGGCGTTCCGGGTCGACGAGTGGGACGGGGAGCTGGCCCGCTTCACCGACGAGACCACCGACGCCGGCTTCTTCCACCCGGAGGAGTTCCCGACCCCGCTCTCGTCCAGCGTGCACGAGACGCTCGCCGACCTGGACGTCTTCGAGCAGACCAACCGCCTGATCCTCAAGTAGGGCGGGTCACAGCATCGTCTGCGACTTCGCCTCCATGTCGGCGGCGGCCTCGTCCTTCGACTCCTTCGGCAGCGGCTTGCCGCCCGGCGCGGCGGCCTTCCCACCCAGCGGGTCCGCGCCGCCGGTCGAGCCCTGCGGCCCGGCGCCGCGCAGCTGGTGGTTCGGCATGGCGAGAGTGACCAGCACCGCCAGCACGGCGATCAGGCCGGTGGTCAGGAAGACCAGGTGCAACGACTCGACGAACGACGCCTGGATCGCGGCGCGCACCGGCCCGGGCAGGGCCAGGATGGTCGCCGGATCGTTGATCGAGATGTTCTCCGTACCGCCGGCCGCCACCGCCGCCCGTTGCTGGGGCGGGAGCTGCGCGATCGCGCCCGGCAGCCGGTCGGACAGCTCGGCGGTGAGCCGTGACGACAGCACCGCGCCCAGGATCGCCACCCCGAACGAGCCGCCCAGCGACCGGAAGAACGTCGCCGACGAGGTGCCCGCGCCCAGGTCACGGACGTCCACCGCGTTCTGCACCGCCAGGATGAGCGACTGCATGCACAGGCCCAGCCCGACGCCGATCACCACCATGTAGCCGAACGCCGCCCAGAGCGAGGTGCCCACCTGGAGCTGCCGGAACAGCAGCATGCCCACCACCAGCACCGCGGCGCCGGCCACCGGGAACCACTTGTACCGGCCGATCCGGCTCATCGCCCGGCCGGTGACGATCGACGTGACGATGATGCCGGCCATCATCGGCAGCATCAGCAGACCGCTACGGGTCGGCGAGGCGCCCTTGACGATCTGGAGGTAGAGCGGGATGAAGATGATCGACCCGAACATCACCAGACCGAGCACGAAGCCGGCCGAGTTGGCCAGCGCGAACGTCCGCTTGCGGAACAGCCGCAGCGGCAGGATCGGTTCCCGGGTCCGGGCCTCCTGCAACAGGAACAGCACGCCCAGCACCGCGCCGGCCGCGAACAGCCCGACGATCACGCCGGAGCCCCAGCGGTACTCGTTGCCACCCCAGCTCAGCGCCAGCAGCAGGCAGCTCACGCCCGCCACCAGCAGCGCCGCGCCGACCCAGTCGACCGTGTGCTCCCGCCGCTGGAACGGCACCAGCCGCATGACGTGCCAGCAGACCACGATGGCGAGGATCGCCAGCGGCACGTTGATGTAGAAGATCCAGCGCCAGTTGGTCTCCGCGAAGTAGCCACCGACCAGCGGGCCGGCCACCGACGACAGGCCGAACACCGCACCGAAGAGACCCTGGTAGCGGCCCCGCTCCCGGGGGGAGACCACGTCCGAGATGATGGTGAACGCGAGCGTCATCAGGCCACCCGCGCCCAGTCCCTGGACCCCCCGGGTGACGATCAGCTGGGTCATGTCCTGCGACAGGCCGGCCAGCAGCGAGCCGAGCAGGAACGTGCCGATCGAGAAGAGGAAGACCGGCCGGCGTCCGTACAGGTCGGCCATCTTGCCGTAGAGCGGTGTCGAGGCGGTCGACGCCAGCAGGTACGCCGTCACCACCCAGGAGTAGTGGTTGATCCCGCCCAGTTCGCCGACGATGGTCGGCAACGCGGTGCCGACGATGGTCTGGTCGAGCGCCGCCAGCAGCATGCCGGTCATCAGACCGAACATCAGCAGGCGGATCTGGCGGGCGGGCAGGGCGGGACGGGCGGCCTGGGCGGTCATCCCGCTTCCTATCCCACCGGGGGCGGATCATGCCCCCGGTGGGTGGTCGGTTTTCAGCGGGCGGTGTGCCGGCCCTCGGCGAACTCCTCGACGATCTTGGCGCAGAATGCCGGCAGGTCGTCCGGCTTACGGCTGCTGACCAGGCCGTTGTCGGTGACGACCTCCTGGTCGACCCAGGTGGCGCCGGCGTTGGTGAGGTCGGTGCGCAGGCTCGGCCAGGAGGTGATCGTGCGGCCCCGCACCACGTCGGCCTCGACAAGCGTCCACGGGCCGTGGCAGATCACCCCGACCGGCTTGCCGGCGTCGAAGAACGCCTTCACGAACCGGACCGCCTCCGGGTCCGTCCGCAGGAAGTCCGGGTTCGCCACGCCGCCGGGCAGCACCAACCCGTCGTACGCCCCGGCGTCCGCCTCCTTGGTGGTGACGTCGACCTGGTACTGCTTGCCGTGGTCGAGGTGGTTGAAGGCCTGGATCGAGCCGGACTCGATGGAGACCAGCTCCACCTGGGCGCCGGCGTTCTCCACCGCCTCCCGGGGCTTGGTGTACTCGACCTCCTCGACGCCGTCGGCGGCCAGAAAGGCGATCCGCTTGCCCTGAAGTGTCGCTGCCATGCTGCTCTCTCCTCTCCGGGGTGTGTCTGCACGGTTCCCCCGGCCGATACCCCGAAACCGGACGCGCCCGGTGGCCCGCATCGCACCCCCGCCCGGTCGGCGCGCAGGTTTGGCCGGTCGGAGCGGGGGGACCCGGAGGGGCATGGCAGGAGCAGCAGCGGAAGAGCGCCGGCTGGCCACCGTGGTGGCCGGCTGGCAGGGGCGTCCCGTGCTGGTCGTCGGCGACGCCATGCTTGACGAGTGGCGGTTCGCCGAGTCGGAGCGGCTCTGCCGGGAGGCCCCGGCGCCGGTCCTCACCCTGCGCCGCCGGATCTCCGCCGCCGGCGGCGCCGCGAACACCGCGGTCAACGTCGCCGCGCTCGGCGGGCGGGCCGCGCTGGTCTCGCCGGTCGGCGCCGACGTGGCCGGCGACGAGCTGCACGACTGCCTGGACCGCGCGGCGGTCTGGGACCGTACGGTCAGCCAGCCCGGCCGGCCCACCCCGGTCAAGCGGCGGATGCTGGCCGGCAACCAGATCCTGCTCCGGGAGGACTCCGGCGGCCCGGAGGACGCGCTGGACGAAGACGGGGTGGCCCGCCTGCTGACCGCGATGCACTGCGCCACCGAGGAACTCCGCGCGGTGGCCGCCGGGCAGCCGCTCACGCTCGTCGTCTGCGACTACGGACTGGGCGCGCTGCCCTCGACGGTGCGCGCCTGGCTGGTCGCCAACCGGGACCGGTACGGCACGGTGGCGCTGGACGCGCACGACCTGGCCGACTGGCGTGGGCTCAACCCGACCGTGGTGACCCCGAGCTTCGCGGAGGCGACCCGACTGCTGGCCCGCGCCGCCGCCGGCTTCGCGCACGCCGAGCGCGGTGCCGTCCGCGGCGGCGGCGACCTGCACCTCGACCATCCGGCCGAGACCGACGGCCCGTCCGAGCTGGTGGTGGGCGCCGCGCCCGGCGGGGCCGGCGAGCG
>NZ_CADEAU010000127.1 GCF_902825405.1 Micromonospora maritima
CGCTGGCTGGCCACGCAGGGCGCCCGACCGGTCGCGCTGGACCTGTCCGCCGGCATGTTGCGGCACGCCGCCGAGGCCGCCGACCGGACCGGGGTACGCGTGCCGCTGGTGCAGGCCGACGCGCTCGCGCTGCCGTTCGCCGACGCCGCCTTCGACACCGTCTGCACCGCCTTCGGCGCGATCCCCTTCGTGGACGACTCCGCGGCGGCGATGCGCGAGGTGGCCCGGGTGCTGCGGCCCGGCGGTCGGTGGGTCTTCTCGGTCACCCACCCGATGCGCTGGATCTTCCTCGACGACCCGGGCGAGGGCGGGCTGACCGCCGTGCACTCGTACTTCGACAGGTCCCCGTACGTGGAGCAGGACGAGCGCGGCGTGGCCACGTACGTGGAGCAGCACCGCACGCTCGGCGACCGCATCCGGGAGCTGGTCGGCGCCGGCTTCCGCCTGCGGGACCTGGTGGAACCGGAGTGGCCGGCCGGGCACGAGGGGATCTGGGGCCAGTGGAGCCCGCTGCGCGGCCGGCTCTTCCCCGGTACCGCGATCTTCGTCGCGGAGAAACCGGCCGGCTGAGGCCGGACGGACGCGCGGTGCGACCGGGCCGGTGGTGGCACGGCAGGCGGTCCGGGTGAGCGCCGACGGATCGCGACACCGCAGGTTGTCCCTGGCACCCGGACCCCGTCCGGCAACAGCTCGCCGACTATCGGGTAGAAGACCTGTGGGCACTGCCCCGACGCGCCCCGCGTGGAGCTGGTCGACGGCGTCGTGCACGTAATGCCGTTCCCCTCCGTCGCCCACCAGCACATCAGCGGCCTCCTGACCACGTGGGCCCCCCAGCACATCTACGCCCAACCCAGGCAGTGGGCGTCGGGCTGGGCGTCGACAGCAGCCGCCGGCCGGACGTGCTGCTGCACCACGCCGGGCTGCCGTCCGACTGCTGCCTGCTGAAGCCGGCTGACGTCGTCCTCGCCGTGGAGATCGTCTCCCCCGGCCCGGCGGGTCGACCGGTTCGCCAAGCCGGGCGAGTACGCCGCCGCCGGCATCCCGTTCTACTGGCGGATCGAGCAGGACCCGGTGCACCTCTACGCGTACCGCCTGGGTGACCGGATCGGCCCGGGCGGCGAGCGGCAGTACGAGCTGGTGGACGACGGCAGCGAGGTGGTCGAGCTGTCCGAGCCGTTCGCGATCAAGCTGCCGATCGCGGAGATCCGGCCCTGACCGTGCCGTTAGCCGCTGGTGCCGGCGGGTAACCGGGCGGCATGGCCGAGATGGAGTTCCGCACCGGCGACCACGTCTCCTGGGCCAGCCACAGCGGCCGGGCGTACGGGGTCGTCAAGGAGAAGTTGACCGAACGCACCCACGTCCGCGGGCACCCGGTGGACGCCTCGCCGGAGCAGCCGCAGTACCGGATCGTCAACGACGACTCGGGCCGCGACGTCGCCCACCGCCCGGAGGTGCTGCGCCATGAGTCGCGCTGAGGATCCGCAGCAGACCTACCGGGAGTTCACCGACGCGGTGAACATGAAGCCCGCCGAGCTGACCCGCTGGCTGGAGAGCGACGAGTCCAAGCACGTCGGCTGGCACAAGAAGGGCACCAAGGGCGGCGAGTCCGTCGGGCACGACTCCGGCCGCAGGATCGTCGACCTGCTGCGCCGCAAGCGCGCCGACCTGACCGCTGCCGACTACAAGCACATGCGCAAGGTGATCGGGTACGTCCACCGGCACCTCGCCCAGCGGCCCTCCGGCGACGTCCGGGACACCCGCTGGCGCTGGTCGCTGATGAACTGGGGCCACGACCCGCTCAAGGGCTGAGCCGACCCGGTCGCTCGCGGCGCGTTGGTGCCGTGCCGGCGGTGACGACAGACACCGCGGTCGACGGCCGTGGCCGGCCTCGCCCTGATCCGCCTGATCCCGCCCGCCGCCGACCCCGCGGCGGGTCAGTGGTCGGCGCTGTTCCAGTCGCGGCCGTCACCGACCGACACCTCCATCGGGACCGAGAGCGGGTGTGCCTGGCCCATCTCCCGGCGCACCAGCGCCTCCAGCGCCTCGCGCTCCCCCGGCGCGACCTCGAA
The DNA here is from genome assembly GCF_902825405.1 of Micromonospora maritima. Classification (GTDB taxonomy): domain Bacteria; phylum Actinomycetota; class Actinomycetes; order Mycobacteriales; family Micromonosporaceae; genus Micromonospora; species Micromonospora maritima. Next base: position 2,070 of record NZ_CADEAU010000127.1, read on the forward strand.
GACCAGCTCGTCGTGCACCTGCAGCAGCATCCGGGACCGCAGCCCGGCCTCGCGCAGCGCCGTGTCGACGCGCAGCATGGCGACCTTGATGATGTCGGCGGCCGACCCCTGGATCGGCGCGTTGAGCGCCATCCGCTCGGCCATCTCCCGGCGCTGCCGGTTGTCGCTGACCAGGTCGGGCAGGTAGCGGCGGCGGCCCAGGATGGTGGAGGTGTAGCCGTCCTGCCGGGCCCGGGCCACCACCTCCTGGAGGTAGTCACGGACCCCGCCGAACCCGGCGAAGTAGTTCTCCATCAGCCCGCGCGCCTCCTCGGCGGTGATGCCGAGCTGCTGGGACAGGCCGAACGCGCTGAGCCCGTACGCCAGGCCGTAGTTCATCGCCTTGATCTTGCGGCGCTGGTCGGCGGTGACCGCACCGACCTCGACGGTGAAGACCGACGAGGCGGTCGCGGCGTGGAAGTCGTGCCCGGAGTTGAACGCCTCGATCAGCGCGTCGTCCGAGGACAGGTGCGCCATGATCCGCATCTCGATCTGGCTGTAGTCGGCGGTCAGCAGGGACTCGTAGCCCTCGCCGACCACGAACGCCCGGCGGATCCGCCGGCCCTCCTCGGTGCGGATCGGGATGTTCTGCAGGTTCGGCTCGGTCGAGGACAGCCGCCCGGTCGCCGCCACGGTCTGGTTGAACGTGGTGTGGATCCGGCCGTCGTCGGAGACCGACTTGAGCAGCCCGTCGACAGTCGACTTGAGCTTGGCGACGTCGCGGTGCCGCAGCAGGTGGTGCAGCAGCGGGTGCTCGGTCTGCGCGTAGAGCCACTGCAACGCGTCGGCGTCGGTGGTGTAGCCGGTCTTGATCCGCTTGGTCTTGGGCAGGCCCAGCTCGGTGAAGAGGATCTCCTGCAACTGCTTCGGCGAGCCGAGGTTGAACTCCCGGCCGACCACCTCGTACGCGGCCTGGGCGGCGGCCTTCACCTCGGCGGCGAAGTGCGCCTCCAGCTCGGAGAGGTAGTCGGTGTCGGCGGCGATGCCGGTGCGCTCCATGGTGGCCAGGACCCGCATCAACGGCAGCTCCACGCCGGCCATCAGCCGGGCGGACTGCTCGCCGTCGCGGGACAGCTCGGCGTCGATCGCGTCGGCCAGGTCGAGGGTGGCCCGGGCCTGGAGCATCAGGTTCTGCTCGGCCGCGCCGTCGTCGCCGAACCCGTCGAGCGTGAGCTGGCCGGTCTCCGGGGCGTCGACGCGCAGCTCGCGGTGCAGGTAGCGCAGCGCCAGGTCGGTGAGGTCGTAGGACCGCTGGTCGGGGCGGGCCAGGTAGGCGGCGATCTGGGTGTCGCGGGCGATGCCCTGCAGGTCCCAGCCGTGCGCGGCGAACGCCAGCACCGCCGGCTTGCTGTCGTGCAGCACCTTGGGGCGCGCCGCGTCGGCGAGCCAGCCGGCCAGGGCGGTCTCGTCGTCGGCGGCCAGCTGACCCGGGTCGAACCAGGCCGCGGCGCCGTCGGCGGTGGCCAGCGCCATCCCGGTCACGGTGGCGGTGTGCCGGCGGTTGGGACCGGTGTCGAGGGTGACCGCCAGGCCGACGGGCGCGCCGGCCCCGGCGTGGGTGTCCAGCCAGCCGGCCACCGCGCCCGGTTCGGTGAGCACCTCGCCGGCCAGCTCGAAGCCGGCCTCCGCCTCCGGCTCGACGGCCTCCAGGTACTGGTAGAGCCGGTCGCGCAGGATGCGGAACTGGAGCGTGTCGAAGACCTGGTGCACCGCCTCCCGGTCCCACCCCTGCCAGCGGGCGTCCTCCGGCCGCACCGGCAGCTCCAGGTCGGAGACCAGGCAGTTGATCTCGTAGTTGCGGATCACGTCGGACAGGCGCTCGCGCAGGCTGTCGCCGGCCTTGCCCTTGATCTCGTCGGCCCGGGCCACCACGCCCTCGACGCCGCCGTACAGATTGATCCACTTGGCCGCGGTCTTCGGGCCGACGCCCGGCACGCCGGGCAGGTTGTCGCTGGTCTCGCCGACCAGCGCGGCCAGGTCGCGGTAGCGGTCCGGGGTGACGCCGTACTTCGCCTCGACCGCGGCCGGGTCCATCCGGGCCAGGTCGGAGACGCCCTTGCGCGGGTAGAGCACCGTCACCCGCTCGCCGACGAGCTGGAACGCGTCCCGGTCGCCGGTGGTGATCAGCACGTCCATGCCCTGGTCGCGGGCCTGGCAGGCGAGCGTGGCGATCACGTCGTCGGCCTCGTAGCCCTCCTTCTCGACCACCGGCACGCGCAGCGCGGCGAGCACCTCCTTGACCAGGCTGACCTGGCCCTTGAAGTCGGTCGGGGTCTCGCTGCGGCCGGCCTTGTACTCCGCGTAGCGGTCGGTGCGGAAGGAGCGGCGGGAGACGTCGAAGGCGACCACGATGTGCGTCGGCTGCTCGTCGCGGAGCACGTTGATCAGCATGGAGGTGAAGCCGTAGACCGCGTTGGTCGGCTGCCCCGTCGTGGTGGAGAAGTTTTCCACGGGCAGGGCGAAGAACGCCCGGTATGCCAGGGAGTGTCCGTCGACGAGGAGCAGGCGCGGCGTCGTAGCTGTCACGGCTGCGACTCTAGTCCGTACGCCCGACAACTCCGGCCTCCGGTGCGGCGCGTGCCGCACCGGAGGCCGAGGTCAGAGAACCTTGGCCAGGAACGCCTTGGTCCGCTCGTGCTGCGGCGCCGAGATCACCTCGCGCGGGTCACCCTGCTCGACCACGACGCCGCCGTCCATGAACACGAGGTGGTCGCCCACCTCACGGGCGAAGCCGATCTCGTGGGTGACCACGATCATCGTCATGCCGTCGCGGGCGAGGTCCTTCATCGTGTCCAGCACCTCGCCCACCAACTCCGGGTCGAGCGCGCTTGTCGGCTCGTCGAACAGCATCAGCTTCGGCCGCATGGCCAGCGCCCGGGCGATCGCCACCCGCTGCTGCTGGCCGCCGGAGAGCTGACCGGGGTACGCGCCGAGCTTGTCGCCCAGCCCCACCCGGTCCAGCAGCTCCGCGGCGTGCTCCCGGGCCTGCGCCTTCTTGGCCTGGCGCAGCAGCACCGGCGCCTCCATGACGTTCTGCAGCACGGTCATGTGCGGGAACAGGTTGAACCGCTGGAACACCATGCCGATCGCCTGGCGCTGCGCGGCCACCTCCTTGTCCCGCATCTCGTGCAGCTTCCCGCCGCGCTCCCGGTAGCCGATCAGGTCGCCGTCCACCCAGATCCGGCCGGCGTCGATCTTCTCCAGGTGGTTGATGCAGCGCAGGAACGTCGACTTGCCGGAGCCGGAGGGACCGAGAAGGCAGCACACCTCGCCGGAGCGGACCTCCAGGTCGATGCCCTTGAGCACCTCCAGCGGACCGAACGACTTGTGTACCTGCTCGGCCCGGACCATCAGCCCGGACTCGGACGTCGGCGCGGCGGCCTGCTGGGGAACGCTCAACTCGGTCACGGTGTTCCCGCCCCTCCTGCTCCGCCACCACCGGTCTCCGCGGCGAGCGTGCGCAGCCGCGCCCGGGCCCGCTGCGCGGTCCCGTAACCCTTGCCGAAATGGCGCTCCAGGAAATACTGACCGACCAGCAGGATGCTGGTCAGGAAGAGGTACCAGAGGCACGCGGCCACGTACATCGGGAAGATCTGGAACGTCCGCTTGCCGACGGCGTCGAGCTGGAAGAACAGCTCGACGCTCACCGGCACGTAGAGCAGCAGCGACGTGTCCTTGAGCATGGCGATGGTCTCGTTGCCGGTCGGCGGGATGATCACCCGCATCGCCTGCGGCAGCACCACCCGGCGCAGCAGCTGGCCCCGGCTCAGCCCGAGCGCCTGGGCGGCCTCGGTCTGACCCGGGTCCACCGACTGGATGCCGGCCCGGACGATCTCCGCCATGTACGCGGCCTCGGAGAGCGCCAGCCCGAGCAGGCCGGCCATGAAGCCGGTGAGGATGTCCCGGGAGGAGAACCCGAACAGCCGCAGTTGCAGGTTGTCGATGCCGAACAGCTGCCCGAGCTGGGTGTCGAACGGGACGCCGAACTCGACCCGGCTCCACAGGATGCCGATGTTGCCGAACACGGCCAGCAGCACCAGCCGGGGCACCGCCCGGAAGAACCAGGTGTAGAGCCAGGCCACGCCGCGCAGGATCGGGTTGTCGGACAGCCGCATCACCGCGATCACCACGCCGAGCGTGACGCCGATCAGCATCGCGCTGACCGTCATCAGCACGGTGCCGCGCAGCAGTCCCTCGATGATCGGCGGGCGGAACATCTTGTCGACCATGAAGGACCAGTTGAAGGCCTCGTTGGTCACCAACAGGTGGACGAACATCGCGGTCAGTACGGCGAGCACCGCCACCGCGACCCATCGTCCCGGGTGCCGCACGGGCACGGCCTTGATCGGTTCCGGCCGTGCCCGTGCGGTTGTCGCTTCCTCGGTGGTCATGTCGTCACGGGTTGATCGCGGGATCCGTGATCGCGCCGTCCCCCACCTTCCACTTGTCCAGCACCTGCTTGTAGGAGCCGTCGGTGACCAGCGCCTTGGTGGCGTCGCGCACCGCCTCGGCGAACTGCGCCTGGTCCTTGGCCACCACGTAGCCGTACGGGGCCGCCTCGTACTGCTTGTCCAGCAGCTCCAGCGCGTCCTTGGACTGGGTCACCGCGTACACCCCGACCGGGTAGTCGGCCAGCATCGCGTCGTCCTTGCCGGACACGACCGCGGCGGTCGCGGCGTCCTGGCCCGGGAACTGGTCGATGGTGATGGCCGGCTTGCCGGCGTCGGTGCAGGTCTTCGAGCGCTTCTGGATGTCCTCGACCTGGACCGTGTCCTTCTGCACCGCGATCTTCTTGCCGCAGGCGTTGTCCAGCGCGACGCCGGCCGGGTTGCCCTTCTTGGTGACCCACTGGGTGCCGACCTGGAAGTAGCTGACCATGTTGGCCTGGCCCTTGCGCTCGTCGTTGATGGTGAACGACGAGACGCCGACCTCGTACTTGCCCGAGTTGACGCCGGTGATGATGTCGCCGAACGGCGCCGAGACGAACTCCGCCTTGAGGCCGAGCTTGGCCGCCACGGCGGTGAACAGCTCCACGTCGAAGCCGATCACCGTCTTGCCGTCGGAGTCCAGGAACTCCGCCGGGGCGTAGGTGGAGTCGGTGCCGACCACGATCTTGCCGTCGGACTTGATCGCGTCCGGGACCTTCGCGGCCAGCGCGGCGTCCACCGACGACGAGACGCTGGGGCCGCCGCCGGGCTGCTCGGTGCCCTCCTCCTCACCACAGGCGGCGAGGGAGAGCAGGAGGACGGCCGCGCCGGCGACGCCGAGCGCCGCCCGCCGACCGGGGCTGGGGTGGAACATGGTTGTACTCCTTTTGCGAGGGGGCGTCGGTCAGGCCACGCCGAGGTAGGCCTCTTTGACCGAGGGGTCGTGCAGCAGGTCCGCGCCGGTGCCGCTCTTGACGATCCGACCGGTCTCCAGCACGTACGCCCGGTGCGCGCGGGCCAGGGCCTGCTGGGCGTTCTGTTCCACCAGCAGGATGGTGGTGCCCTGCTGGTTGATCTCCGTGATGATCGTGAAGATCTGCTGGATCAGCATCGGCGCGAGACCCATCGACGGCTCGTCGAGCAGCAGCAGCTTCGGCCGGCTCATCAGCGCCCGGCCGACCGCGAGCATCTGCTGCTCGCCGCCGGAGAGGGTGCCGCCGGGCTGCTTGCGCCGCTCGGCCAGCCGGGGGAACAGTTCCAGCACCCGGGCCAGGTCCTGGGCGATGCCGGCCTTGTCGCGCCGGGTGTACGCGCCCATGTCGAGGTTCTCCAGGACCGTCATGCCGGGGAAGATCCCCCGGCCCTCGGGGGCCTGGCACAGCCCGCGCCGGACCCGGAGGTCGGCCCGGAGCTTGGTGATGTCCTCACCGGCGAACCTGATGCTGCCGGACGCGACCGGCCGGATGCCGGAGATCGCCCGCATGGTGGTGGACTTGCCGGCGCCGTTGGCGCCGATCAGCGCCACGATCTCGCCCTCGTCCACGGTCAGGCTGATGCCGTGCAGCGCCTGGATCCGCCCGTAGAGCAGGCTCACGTCCTCGATCTCAAGCAGCATCGTCCGGCACCCCCAGGTACGCCGCGATCACCTTCGGGTTGTCCCGCACCTCGGCGGGCAGACCCTCGGCGATCTTCTTTCCGAACTCCAGCACCACGATCCGGTCGGTCACGCCCATCACCAGACGCATGTCGTGCTCGATCAGCAGCACGGTCACGCCGGTGTCGCGGATCTGCCGGATGAGCTGGAGCAGCTCCTCCTTCTCCGCCGGGTTGAAGCCGGCGGCCGGCTCGTCCAGGCAGAGCAGCACCGGGTCGGTGGCCAGCGCGCGGGCGATCTCCAGCCGCCGCTGCTCGCCGTAGGAGAGGTTGCGGGCGAACTCGTGCATCCGGGAGCGGATGCCGACGAACTCCAGCAGGCGCTCGGCCTTCTCCCGACCCTCGCGCTCCTCCTTCCAGTGCCGCGGCAGGCGCAGCAACGCGGAGATGACGCTGGTCTTGTGGTGCGCGTCCGCGCCGACCTGGACGTTCTCCAGCGCGGTCATCTCCGGGAAGAGCCGGATGTTCTGGAACGTGCGGGCCATGCCCATCCGGGTGATCTGGTGGCGCTTCTTGCCGCTGATCTTCTCGCCCCGGAATCGGATCTGCCCCTCGGTGGGCTGGTAGATGCCGGTCATCGCGTTGAAGCAGGTGGTCTTGCCCGCGCCGTTGGGCCCGATCAGCCCGAGGATCTCACCCTTGTAGAGGGTGAAGTCCACGTCGTTGAGGGCCACCACGCCGCCGAAGCGCAGCGTGACGTGGTCGACCTCCAACAACGGCTCCCGCTGGTCGACCGTCTCGACCGCGGGTGCGGGCGCCTGGGCCGGAACAGCCGGGGTCTGCTCGGTGTCACTCACCGACGATCACCTCCTTGCGGCGGTCCTTGAACTCCGCCGCCCGTCGCCGGTTCGGGATCAGGCCCTGCGGCCGGAAGATCATCATCACCACGAGCACCAGGCCGAAGAAGAGGAACCGGTACTCGTACAGCTCCACGCCGAACAGCTCGATGCCGCGGAACCGCTCGATCATGTACGCCACCAGGCCGCCGCCGACGATCGCGCCGACGATGTTGCCCGAGCCGCCGAAGATGACCGCGGCCAGGATGATGATCGAGTTGAGGAGCTCGAAGTTCTGCGAGTTGACGAAGTTCTGCTTGCCGGCGAACAGCGCGCCGGCCAGGCCGGCGATGGCCGCGCCGGAGGCGAACGCCCACAGCTTGAACTTGAACGTCGGCACGCCCATGAGCTGGGCGGCGTCCTCGTCCTCGCGGATCGAGATCCAGGCCCGCCCGACCCGGCTGTGGGTCAGGTTCCGCACCCCGATCACCACCAGGATGATCAGCGTGAGCACCAGCCAGTAGTACGGGCGGGCGTCGAGCACGCCGAAGACCGGCCTGCCGTCGGCGTACTGACCGGGCGGGTGCGGGATCTGGTTGAAGCCGCGCTGTCCCTTGAGGAACTCGGAGCTGACCGCGGCGATCCGGATCATCTCGGCGAAGCCGAGCGTCACCAGCGCGAGGTAGTCGCCGCGCAGGCGCAGCGTCGGCGTGCCCAGCATGACGCCGGAGACCATGGTCAGGGCGATCGCGATCGGCACCACCAGCAGCCACGGCCACAGCGTCTTGATGTCGCTGCTCGGCGAGGTCAGCACCGCGACCGTGTACGCGCCGACGGCGAAGAACCCGAAGTAGCCGAGGTCGAGCAGGCCGGCGAAACCGACCACGATGTTGAGGCCGACCGCCAGCAGCACGTAGATCGAGACCGTGAACATGACCTGGGTGAAGTTCGCACCGGGCGTCGGGATCGGCCCGAGGTACTGGTAGAACTCCTTGTTCGGCAGCGCGTAGAAGAACGCGATGACCGCGACCAGCAGCACCCAGCGCACCCAGCGCGGCGCGTGGTGCCACCGCTCCGAGATCGCCTCCCGGCCGTTCCGCAGCTTGTCCACCGCCGTCTCCCGCCGCTCCGGCGGGTCAATGGTGGTCGTCATGCGCGTGCCCTCCCCAGCGATTCGCCCAGCAGACCGGTCGGCCGGAACATCAGCAGCACGACCAGCACCGCGAACGCGGCGAAGTCCTTCCACTGACTGCCGAACAGGCCGGAGGCGTAGTTCTCCACGACGCCCAGCAGCAACCCACCGACGAGCGCGCCCCGCAGGTTGCCGATGCCACCGAGCACCGCCGCGGTGAACGCCTTCAGGCCCAGCAGGAAGCCGACGCTGTAGGTAAGCGTCTGGATCCGCACGTCGTAGAGCAGGCCCGCGACGCCGGCCATGGTGCCACCGGCGATGAAGACCATCAGGATGATCCGGTCCTTGTTGACACCCATCAGGGCCGCCGTGTTGGCGTCCTGGGCCACCGCCCGGATGCCGCGGCCGGTGCGGCTGCGATTGATGAACTGGTCCAGCGCGAACATCATCACCAGCGCGGCGCCGACGGTGAGCAACTGCACCGCGTCGATCGGCACGCCCGCGATGTGGAACAGCGGCTTGGAGCTGACCAGGATCGGCGCGCCCTCGGGCAGGCGTCGGGTGTAGACGCCGAACGCCTCGGAGATGGCGATCGACGCACCGATCGCGGTGATCAGGAACGCCAGCGGCGGCGCGTTGCGCTTGCGCAGCGGCCGGTACGCCACGCGTTCGATCACCGTGGCGGTGCCGGCCGACGCGATGGCCGCCACGATCATCGCCACCAGCAGGTAGAACAGGATCGAGCCGACGCCGCTGACCTGGGAGTTCTGGTCGAGGCCGAATCCGTTCCAGGTCCAGATCGCGGCGAACGCGCCGGCGATGAAGACCTCGGAGTGGGCGAAGTTGATGAGCCTGAGCACGCCGTAGACAAGCGTGTAGCCGAGCGCGACCAGGGCGTAGATCGCACCCTGTGTCAGGCCGGTCGTGGTGAGTTCCCCGAAGTTGGAGAACAGTCCGTCGAAGTTCAAAGGAGGGACGCTCCGTCGCTGAAGAGAAAAAGGGGGTGCGGCCGGGAGCCAGCTCCCGGCCGCACCCGCGATTCACAACTCAATCGCCAGTCGCAGCGATCGACGATCAGGACTTGGGGATCTCCTGGTCCGGGACGACCTTGCCGCCCTGCACCTTGAACGCCCAGACCTTGACCTGCGCCGGGTCCAGCTCGCCACCCTCGACGAACTTGTAGCTGGCGGCCACGCCCTCGCCGCTGTAGCCCTTGACGAACTCCAGCAGGTCGGCGCGGGTGGACTTGCCGGCCTTGATGCCCGCCAGCAGGATGTTCGCCGCGTCGTAGGCGGTGTCGCTGTAGGTGCCCGGGTCGGTGCCGTTGAGCGCCTTGAAGTCCGCGGCGAAGGAGCCCCGGGCCTCGGTGGACGGCTGGCAGGGGCAGGTGAGGATGGTGCCCTCGGCGGCGGCCGCACCGGCGGAGGTGATGTACGCGCCGTCGTTCACGCCGTCACCGGCGACCAGCGGGGCGGTGACGCCGGCAGCGGTGAGCTGCTTGCGGATCAGGCCGGCCTCCTGGTAGTAGCCGCCGTAGAAGACCGCCTTGACGTTCGCGGCCTTGACCTTGGTGACCACACCGGAGAACTCGGTCTGCTTGCCCTCGCCCTGGACCTTGTCGCTGCCCACGACCGCCGGGCCGAGCACCTTCTTGACCTCGTCGGCCAGGCCGGCACCGTACGCCGACTGGTCGTCGATGACGTAGACCCGGTCGGCCTTCATCACGTTCTTCATGTAGTTACCGGCGGCCGGGCCCTGGCTGAGGTCGTTGCCGACCGCGCGGAAGAAGGTCTTCCAGCCCTGCTGGGCGAGGCTGGGCCGGGTGGCGGAGGGGGTGATGGTGACCAGCCCGGCCTCGTTGAACAGCGGACCGGCGGCCTCGGACTCACCCGAGTAGGCCGGACCCACGACACCCAGGATCTTGGTGTCGTCGATCGCCTTCTGGGCCAGACCCGGCGCCTGGTCCGGGCTGCCCTGCGAGTCGAGCTCGGCGAGCTCCACCTTGCAGTCCGGGTTCTCCTTGTTGTACTTGTCGACCGCCAGCTTGGCGCCGTTCTTCTCGTTGATGCCCAGCGCGGCCGAGCTACCGGTCAGCGCACCGAAGAAAGCGATCTTGCTCCCGCAGGCGCTGCCCCCGGACGCCTCCTCGTCGCTGCCGCTGGAACAAGCGGTACCACCGGCGACGAGCGCCAGCATGGCGACCCCGCCGATCACGCGTGCGAGCTTCTGCCTCAAGGCCCGAACCCTCCTCCGTCCATGGTCCGAACCACCCGCTGCTGATTGGCACTTGCGGGGGCGGACGAACCAGACCGTCGTCGCCGGTCTGGGCCGGGACGTTATCCCACCGGGAAGCGGTGACGGTAGACCCGGAAAGCGGGGTTGACCGAACCGTTACACGCCGTGGCGGATTCCCGACGATCCCCGTAAGAACCGAAGGCACCGCAAGGCTTTCACCGAGGTTTCATCGGTAACGGGCCAGATCGCCTTCACCCGCTACTCATCGACGCCGGACAACGCCGCCCACCAGGCACGGGAGCTTTTCCCGTCGTCGGTGACCACCACCAGTCCGGCGGCCACCCGCAACGGTCCCGGCCCCAGCGCGTGGGTCCACACGGTCATCACCTGGACCCAGGCCGGGTGGTCCAGCGCATAGCCGTGGAACGCGT
>NZ_CADEAU010000128.1 GCF_902825405.1 Micromonospora maritima
GGCGTCCGCGCCGCCGGCCGTGGTGGCGCGCAGCGCGGCCCCGTCGGCGGCCAGCCCGGTCACCCGGGTGTGCTCGTGGATCCGGACGCCCAGGCCGAGCGCGGCCCGGCGCAGCCCCCAGGCGAGCTTCGCCGGGTCGAGCAGCGCCGTCCGGTCGGAGTCCCACATGCCACCGAGGTACGTCGGCGAGGCCACCTCGGCGCGTACCTCGTCGCGGTCGAGCAGCCGCACGTCGTGGCCGAAGCGGCGGGCCAGTTCGGCGTCGGCGGCGAGCCCGTCGAGCTGGTACGGCTCGACCGCCACCGCCAGCTCCCCGGTGCGGGTGAGGTCGCAGTCGATGTCGTACCTGGCCACGGTGGCGGCGATGGCGTCCAGGTTCTCCCGGCCGAGCCGTTCCAGCTCACCGATCTCGCCGGGGAACCGCTCGACGCCGTTGGCCAGCCCGTGGGTCAGCGACGCGGCGCAGAACCCGCCGTTGCGCCCGGACGCCGCCCAGCCGCACGTGCCGGCGTCGACCAGCAGCACGTCCCGGTCCGGATCGGCCTCCTTGGCCAGCAGCGCGGTCCACAGCCCGGCGTACCCGCCGCCGACCACGAGCAGGTCGGCGGCGTGCGCGCCGGTCAGGGGCGGCAGCGGGTCGGGACGAGCCGGGCGGTCCAGCCAGTACGGGACGGGCGTGGCGTCGGCCAGCGCCCGGCCGGTATGCGGGAGCGTCATGGCTTCCCCGCCGGGGTGGCGATCACCGCGAGGGCGGCCCGTCGGGCCCGCCGGCCGCGCAGCGAACTGGCACCGACCAGCAGCAGCGCTATCCCGAACATGGCCGTGCCGATGACGTTGACCTGGGGCGGGATGCCCCGCTGGGCGGCGCCCCACACGTACATCGGGAACGTGACGGTGGTGCCGGCGTTGAAGTTGGTGATGATGAAGTCGTCGAAGCTGAGCGAGAAGGCGAGCAGCGCGGCGGCCACGATGCCGGGGAGCACCAGCGGCAGCGTGATCCGGCGGAACGTCTGCCACTCGCTGGCGTAGAGGTCCATGGCGGCCTCCTCCAGCCGCCGGTCCATGCCGGCGAGCCGGGCCTTCACGGTGACCACCACGAACGACACGCAGAACATCACGTGGGCGATGACGATGGTCCAGAAGCCCTGCGGCACCCCGGCGGCGACGAAGAGGGCGAGCAGCGAGGTGCCCATCACCAGTTCCGGGGTGGCCATCGGCAGGAAGATCAGGCCGTTGATGCCGGACCGCCCGCGGAAGCCGTGCCGCACCAGGGCGAACGCCATCAGCGTGCCGAGCACGGTGGAGACGACGGTGGCGATCAGGCCGATCTCCATGCTGCGCACCACCGCGTCGCACATGTCGGCGGTGGCGCAGGGGCGCGCCCAGTTGTCGAGCGTGAACTCGTTGAAGTCGTAGGAGAGCCGGCTGGACGGCCGGTTGAAGGAGAGCCCGGCGACCACCGCGATCGGCAGCGTGAGGTAGCCGAGGACGAGCAGGGCCACGCCCATCACCCACCGGTCGGCCAGCCAGCGTCGCACTTTCACAGGACCTCCTCCGTGCCGGCCTTGCGCAGGTAGACGAAGACGATCGCCAGGATCGCGGCCATCAGCAGGAACGACAGCGCCGCGCCCTGCGGGTAGTCCAGGCGGACCAGGAACGCCGAGTCGATGACGTTGCCGATCATGTACTCGTTGGGCGTGCCGAGCAGCTCGGCGTTGATGTAGTCGCCGGTGGCCGGGATGAAGAACAGCAGCGTGCCGGCGATCAGGCCGGGCATGGACAGCGGCAGGGTGACCCTGCCGAACGCGCGCAGCGGGCTCGCGTACAGGTCGCTCGCCGCCTCCAGCAGCCGCGGGTCGAGCCGCTCCAGGCTCGCGTACAGCGGCAGCACCAGGAACGGCAGGAAGTTGTACGTCAGGCCGAGCACCACCGCGACCGGGGTGGCCAGCAGCCGGCCGTCCGGGCCGAGCAGGTGCACGTCGCGCAGCAGCCCGACCAGCGCGCCGTTGTCCGACAGGATGGTCTTCCAGGCCAGCGTGCGCACCAGGAAGCTGGTGAACATCGGCGCGACCACGGCCACCAGCAGCAGGTTCTTCCACCGGCCGGCCTTCTGCGCGATCGCGTACGCCAGCGGGTAGCCCATCAGCAGCGCGAGCACCAGCGCGATCGCCGAGTAGAGGAACGAGCGCAGGAACTGCGGCCAGTACGCCTGCAACGCGTCCGGATAGTTGCCGACCGCCCAGGTCATCGCGTAGCCGGTGGAGAGCGAGCCGGCCGGGTCGTAGAGGCTGGCGGCGGCGAGCTGGAGCAGCGGCAGCGCGAAGAAGACCAGCAGCCAGGCCGCGCCGGGCAACAGCAGCAGGTACGGCAGCAGCCGGCCGCGCCCGCGCCGCACCGGTGGCGGCGGCGCCGGTGACCCGCCGGCGGTCGGTACGTGGGCCAGGGCGGTCATGACACCGCACCGACCGGCGGCTCGTCGAGCAGCGGCGTGGTCTGGTCGTCCTCGCCACCCGCCCGGGGCAGCAGGAACGCGTGCCGGGGGTCCCAGTGCGCGGTCACCGGCGTGCCGACGGCCAGCCGCCCGCCCAGCCCGCTGTTCGCGGTGAACGCGGACAGCTCGCTGCCCCAGGCGGTGCGCACCAGGTACTGGGTGCTCACCCCGACGTAGGAGGCGTCGGTGACCACGCCGCCGACGTGCTGGTGCCCGGCGGGCACGTCGTCGGGGCCGCCGGCCAGGTGCAGCTTCTCCGGACGTACGCCGAGGAAGGCCGGCCCGTCGACGAGCCGGGCCCGGTCCGCGGGCACCGAGAAGCGCGCGCCGTGCGCGGTGACCAGCACCTCGTCCCCGGCGTGGCCGCCGGCCTCGCCGGCGAGCAGGTTGGACTGGCCGAGGAAGTTCGCCACGAACGCGGTGGCCGGGTACTCGTAGATGTCGGCCGGAGCGCCGAGCTGCTCGATCCGGCCGGCGTTCATCACCGCGACCGTGTCGGCCATCGTCATGGCCTCCTCCTGGTCGTGGGTGACGTGCACGAACGTGATGCCGACCTCGGTCTGGATCCGCTTCAGCTCGATCTGCATCTGCCGGCGCAGCTTGAGGTCGAGCGCGCCGAGCGGCTCGTCGAGCAGCAGCACCTGCGGGTGGTTGATGAGCGCCCGGGCCAGCGCGACGCGCTGCTGCTGGCCGCCGGAGAGCTGGGCCGGGCGGCGCCGGCCGTACCCCTGGAGCTGGACCAGCGCGAGCATCCGCTCGACCTGGTCGCCCACCTGGCGGATGCCCCGGCGGCGCAGCCCGAACGCGACGTTCTCGTGGATGTCCAGGTGCGGGAAGAGCGCGTAGCTCTGGAAGACCGTGTTGACCGGCCGCCGGTACGGTCGCAGCCCGGTGATGTCCCGGTCGCCGAGCAGCACCTGCCCGCTCGTCGGCGCCTCCAGGCCGGCGATCATCCGCAGGGTGGTGGTCTTGCCGCAGCCGGACGCGCCGAGCAGCGCGAAGAACGCGCCCTGCGGGACGGTCAGGCTGAGGTCGTCGACCGCGGTGAAGACACCGAACCGCTTGGTCAGGTCGGCCAGTCGCAGATCGCCGGCCGGAGTTTCCTGCGCCATCTGCCTCACGCCCCGATGACCTGCTGGAACTTGGTCTCGTACTCCTTCTCCTGCGCTTCGTCGAGGGCCATGAAGACCTTCGACTTCGCCAGCATCGCGTCGTCCGGGAAGATGAGCGGGTTCTCGGCCAGGTCCGGGTCGATCTTCTCCATCTCGGCCTGCGCGCCCTGCACCGGGCAGATGTAGTTGACGTACGCGGCCAGCTTCGCCGCCACCGCCGGGTCGTAGTAGTAGTTCATCAACGCCTCGGCGTTTGCCTTGTGGGTGGCCTTGTTCGGCACCAGCATGTTGTCCGACCAGAGCATCACGCCCGACTCGGGCACCACGAACTTGATCTTCTCGTCCTCGAAGCCGAGCTGGACCACGTCGCCGGACCACCCGATGCACGCGGCGATGTCGCCCTTGGCCAGGTCGGGGGCGTAGTCGTTGCCGGTGAAGCGGCGGATCTGCTTGCTGTCCACGGCCTTGCGGAGCTTGTTCAACGCGTCGTCGAACTGGGCCGGGGTGAAGTTCGACGGGTCGTGCCCGCCGGCCTGGAGCAGCAGGCCCATGGTGTCGCGCATCTCCGACAGCGCGGTCACCTTGCCCTTGAGATCGGGGCGGGTGAGCAGCTCGTCGACGGTGCGGATCTCCTTGGTCACCTTGGCGTTGTAGGCGAGCCCGGCCAGGCCGGACTGCCACGGCACGGCGAGTTGGGTGTCCTTGTCGAAGGACCGGCCGCGCAGCGACGACAGCAGGTTCGCCTCGACGTTTCCGATCTTGGCCTTGTCCAGCTTCTGGATCCAGCCGAGCCGGATCATCCGGGCGGCCATCCAGTCGGTGAGCACCATGATGTCCCGGCCGGTGCTCTGACAGCCGGCGAGCTGGTTCTGCACCTTGCCGAAGAACTCGTTGTTGTCGTTGACGTCCTCGGTGTAGGTCACCTGGATGCCGGAGGAGGCGACGAAGGCGTCCAGGGTGGGCCGCTTCGACTCGTCCTTCTCGTCGGTGTCCATGTACTGCGGCCAGTTGGAGAAGGCGAGCTTCTTCTCGGTGGCGGAAACGTCGTCGCTCTGGCACCCGGCTTCGGTCTGCTGGGCGCCCTTGGTGCCGCAGCCGGCCAGCGTGCCCGCGGTGGCGAGCAGCGCGGCCGAGCCGAGGGTCCCGGTGAGCAGACCACGCCGGGTGAGGGGCCGGAGGGGACTACGCATGTGACGACTCCTTGGGGGCATCGTCGGCGGCGGGACGGGGGTGGCTCGCCGGCGGAGGGGTCAGTGGCGATGGAGGCCTGATCCTGACATGAGAACCCCTCCCTTACAAGGGATTCCGTTGCCGGAATAGCCATGCACCACGAAATACGCCAGACTGCGCCGGGGCACTACGCTCAGCACGGAGAATCGGACATGGGGAGCGGCGATGGCCAACCGGCTTGGAGAGAACGGCAACGGCAACCGTCGCGTGACGGTGCGTGACGGCGCCAGCCACGCTCTGCTCGACGACGTGGCAAAGCAGATCATCGAGCAGCTCCAGGAGGACGGGCGACGCCCGTACGCGAGCATCGGCAAGGCGGTCGGCCTCTCCGAGGCGGCGGTACGGCAGCGGGTGCAGCGACTGCTGGACGCCGGCGTCATGCAGATCGTCGCGGTGACCGATCCGCTCCAGCTCGGCTTCCCCCGCCAGGCCATGATCGGCCTGCGCACCGACGGCGACCTGGAGAGCGTCGCCGATCGGCTGGCCGAACTGGAGGAGATCGACTACGTGGTGATCACCGCCGGCTCGTTCGACCTGCTGGCCGAGGTGGTCTGCCGCAACGACGCGCACCTGCTGGAGATCCTGCAGAAGCTGCGCGGGGTGGCCGGGGTCGTCTCCACCGAGGCGTTCGTCTACCTCAAGCTGCGCAAGCAGACCTACAGCTGGGGCACCGCCTGAGCCGGTGAAGACCTCGCCGGGTCCAGTCCTGACCGACCGAGACCCGACTCCCCCGCAGCGAGCCTTTCGAGCTGATATCACCAACGACTCAGACTTGGCACGCCGCGCAGCCAGAAGGGCGCGCCGCGCACCCAGAAGGGCACGCCGCGCGGCAGCACGTGGCGCCGGAGCGGCGGCTTCACGCGGCGGGCCGGCCGCGCGTGCGCGGGTGCGTGCGCGGGTGCGTGCGCGGGGCGATATCACCAACGACTCAGCTCGAAAGGCGCCCAACCCGCTACCAGACCCGCCCAGGCCGCCGCGAAATCCGTCGCCGGCACACACATAGGTCGCTGATTCCGTTGCGACCATCCGTCGACAGTTGCGTTATCAGCAATGACTGTGGGATAACCGTGGGCAGAGCGGCCGGTGTCACCCCTGACCGGCCCGAGACCCGATGGGGCTGACATGGCCAACGCCACCGACCACCTCTGGATGCACTTCACCCGGATGGCCAGCTACTCCGCCGGCGAGGTCCCGACCATCGTGCGCGGCGAGGGCGCCTACGTCTGGGACGCGCAGGGCCGCCGCTACCTGGACGGGCTCGCGGGGCTCTTCGTCGTCAACGCCGGCCACGGCCGGACCGAACTGGCCGAGGCCGCCGCCAAGCAGGCCGGCGAGTTGGCCTACTTCCCGCTCTGGTCGTACGCCCACCCGACCGCGGTCGAGCTGGCCGAGAAGATCGCCACGCTGACCCCGGGCGACCTGAACCGGATCTTCTTCACCACCGGCGGCTCGGAGGCCGTCGAGGCCGCCTGGAAGCTGGCCCGGGCCTACTTCAAGCGCACCGGCCGGCCGAACAAGCACAAGGTGGTCAGCCGCTACATCGCCTATCACGGCACCTCGATGGGCGCGCTGTCGATCACCGGCCTGCCCGGCATCAAGAGCGACTTCGAGCCGCTGGTTCCCGGCGGCATCAAGGTGCCCAACACCAACTTCTACCGGGCGCCGGAGCACGGTGACGACGCCGAGGCGTTCGGCCGCTGGGCCGCCGAGGAGATCGGCCGGGCGATCGAGCGGGAGGGGCCGGACACGGTCGCCGCGGTCTTCCTGGAGCCGGTGCAGAACTCCGGCGGCTGCTTCCCGCCGCCGCCCGGCTACTTCGCCCGGGTGCGCGAGATCTGCGACGCGTACGACGTGCTGCTGGTCAGCGACGAGGTGATCTGCTCCTGGGGCCGGCTCGGTGAGTACTTCGGCGCCACCCGGTACGGCTACCAGCCCGACATCATCACCACCGCCAAGGGCATCACCTCCGGCTACGCGCCGCTCGGCGCGATGATCGCCAGCGACCGGCTGATGGAGCCGTTCCTCACCGAGACCGGCATGTTCGCCCACGGCGTGACGTTCGGCGGGCACCCGGTCTCCTGCGCGGTGGCCCTGGCCAACCTGGAGGTCTTCGCCCGCGAGGACCTGGTCGGGCACGTCCGGGCCAACGAGGACGCGTTCCGGTCCACCCTGGAGAAGCTGCACGACCTGCCGATCGTCGGCGACGTGCGCGGCGACGGCTACTTCTACGGCATCGAGCTGGTCAAGGACAAGACGACCCGGGAGACGTTCGACGAGGCGGAGTCCGAGCGGCTGCTGCGCGGCTTCCTCTCCACCGCGTTGTTCGACGCCGGGCTCTACTGCCGGGCCGACGACCGGGGCGACCCGGTGGTGCAGCTCGCCCCGCCGCTGATCGCCGAGCAGCAGCAGTTCGACGAGATCGAGCAGATCCTGCGCGCGGTGCTGACCGAGGCGTGGTCCCGGCTGTAGACCGTGGGCTACCAGGACCTGTCGTACTGGCTGTCCAGTCTCGACGAGCCGCTGTCCCCGCGACCCGGGCTGCCCGGCGACACGGACGCCGACGTGGCGATCGTGGGCGCCGGGTACACCGGGCTGTGGACGGCCTTCTACCTGACCGAGGCCGACCCGACGCTGCGCGTCGTGGTGCTGGAGCGGGAGATCGCCGGGTACGGCGCCTCCGGCCGCAACGGCGGCTGGTGCTCGGCGCTCTTTCCCACCTCGCTGCCGGCGCTGGCCCGCCGGCACGGGCGGGACCGGGCGCTCGCCATGCAGCGGGCCATGCACGACACGGTCCGCGAGGTGGGCCGGGTGGTGGACGCCGAGGGCATCGACTGCGACTGGCGGGCCGGCGGCACGGTGGTGCTGGCCCGCAGCGGGCCGCAGCTCGCCCGGGCCCGGGCGACGGTGGCCGAGGCCCACGCGTACGGGCTGACCGACGACGACCTGAGGCTGCTCGACACCGCCGAGGCCACCGCCCGCTGCGCCGCCGACGGGGTACGCGGCGGCACGTACACCCCGCACTGCGCGGCCGTGCACCCGGCAAAGCTGGTCCGGGGGCTGGCCCGGGCGGTGGAGCGCCGGGGCGTGCGCATCCACGAGCGCACGCCGGTGACCGCGCTGCGGCCGGGGGCGGCGGTGACCCCGGCGGGGGTGGTGCGGGCACCGGTGGTGGTACGCGCGACCGAGGGCTTCACCCCGGCGCTGCCCGGGCACCGGAGGTCGGTCGCGCCTGTCTACTCGCTGATGGTGGCCACCCCACCGCTGCCGGAGCAGACCTGGGGCAGGATCGGGCTGGCCGGACGGGAGAC
Organism: Micromonospora maritima; assembly: GCF_902825405.1. Classification (GTDB taxonomy): domain Bacteria; phylum Actinomycetota; class Actinomycetes; order Mycobacteriales; family Micromonosporaceae; genus Micromonospora; species Micromonospora maritima. Next base: position 8,142 of record NZ_CADEAU010000128.1, read on the forward strand.
GTTCTCCGACCACAGGCACGTCATCGTCTACGGACAGCGCACCGCCGACGGGCGGCTCGCCTTCGGCGGGCGGGGCGCCCCCTACCACTACGGCTCCCGGGTGCGGCCCGACTTCGACCGGGAACCACGGGTGTTCGCGGCGTTGCGCCGGGCGCTCGGCGAGCTGTTCCCGGCGCTCGGGCCGGACGTGCCGGTGACGCACGCCTGGGGCGGTCCGCTCGGCGTGGCCCGGGACTGGGCCGCGTCGGTCGGGTTGGACCGCCGCACCGGGCTGGCGTGGGCCGGCGGCTACGTCGGCGACGGCGTCGGCACCAGCAACCTCGCCGGCCGCACACTGGCCGACCTGGTCACGGGGCGGGAGAGCGACCTGACCGCGCTGCCCTGGGTCGGGCACCGCTCCCCGCGGTGGGAGCCCGAGCCGCTGCGCTGGTTCGCGATGAACGCCGGCCTGAGGATCATGTCCTCGGCGGACCGGCACGAGCACCGCACGGCCCGCCCCTCCCGCCGGGCCCAGGCCTTCAACCGCTTCCTGGGCCACTGACCTCCCCCGCTCACCCCGTCGATCATGAGGTTGGCGGTACCCAGGGAGATCGAGAACGCCGCCAACCTCATGATCGACCGAGGCGGGCGGTGCGGGAGGGCTGCGGGTCAGTGGTGGGGTGGGATGACCCGGAGGTGGCCCCGGCGGCCCTGCTGGGGGGTCTGGGGCTTGGTGGGCTCGTCCTCCGGGGGACGGGGCGGGGCCGGGCGGGCGGCCTCACGGACCGCCTCGGCCAGCGCCACCAGGTCGTCCGTGGTGGGCGGCGGCGGCTCGAACTCGCCCTCGTGCCGCACCACGTCCCAGCCACGCGGGGCGGTCAGGTTGCGGGCGTGCGGCTCACAGAGGTCGTACGTGTGCGGTTCGGCGAACGCGGCGAGCGGCCCCACCACCGCTGTCGACTCGTTGTAGACATAGGTCAATGTGGCGACCGCTTGCCGGGGGCAGCCGTTACGGGAGCAGCGCCGTGGTGACCTCACGGCGGCAGGGTATCCCCATTACCGGGTCCGGCGCACCGCTTCGCGTTACGACACGCCCGTCATGGTGATCACAATTCGCCCGATCGGCGCACCGGCACGCCGGACGACCGCGCCACAGCGGTCCGGCCCGGAGGCCGGGCTACCCTGTGCGTCATGACCAGCCCGCAGAACCGCCGTCCCGGCTCCGGCCGGCGCACCCACCGCGACCGGCACGGTCGAGGGCTGCGCGGGCGACTGGTGCCGGCCACCGTACCGCTGGCCCGGACCAAGGCCGAGGTCTTCGACGACCTGGTGCTCGACACGGTGGAGACGCTCGAACGCCGGTTCGCCAAGGAGCTGGCCGGGGTGGAGTTCGCGGTCGAGGACGTCCCCCCGGACCTGAACGTCTACGACTCCGACGTGCTGGAGGACGGCGAGGTGCCGCTCGCCCGGCTGCTGCCGGGCCGGCCCGGCCGCCAGGAGGTGCCGCCCCGGATCGTGCTCTACCGGCGGCCGCTGGAGTTCCGCGCGATGGACCGGGAGGACCTCGCCGACCTCGTGCACGACGTGATCATCGAGCAGGTGGCGAACCTGCTCGGCGTCGACCCCGACGAACTGGCCTGACCGGCCGGACGTCGACCCCACGGACCCGGGCGGCCCCCACCGCCCCGGCCCGTACGCTCCTCAGGCGGCGACCCGCCGCTTGAGCTTGCGCCGCTCCCGTTCGGAGAGGCCGCCCCAGATCCCGAACCGCTCGTCGTGGCCGAGCGCGTACTCCAGACATTCCGTCTTCACTTCACACCGCGAGCAGATGCGCTTCGCCTCGCGGGTCGAGCCGCCCTTCTCGGGAAAGAACGCCTCCGGGTCGGTCTGCGAGCAGAGCGCCCGCTCCTGCCACTCCGGCGCGTTCCCGAGCAGGTCGGCCACCTCGAGCTGGCCGTCCATCGATTGCCTCCTTGTCGCGCACCGGCGTCATTCGCCGCTGCAACCCCCCACGCGAAAGGCGTGCCTGTCCGTACGGACCTGTTTTGTTGCGTTCCGTGCGAACAACCCCATTCAAATTACACGCGTGTAATGCGTGCGCCGTCAAGCCAAACTTGATAATGGAGTCGCCCTCCCGACACGACCGGGACGACCGCTGCGGCCGCCCGTAGCCTCGCAACCTGCCCTATCGATTCAGACCCCGGACGAGTAACGCCCTCCCCGGCGAGTTGCGCCAAGTTTTCTGCCGTGGCGCCACACCGGGTGGGCCGGCCGGGCGCCCCCGCCGGCCGTCGCACCAAGATCAGAATTGGTGGGCCAAAGGGTAACGCGCGCGCCGCGGTACCGCCCGTCGAGCCGGTCAACGCCGACCGCGCCCCGTCCATCATGTGGACGGGGCGCGGATGCCGGCACGGCCGACGGTCAGTCCATCAGAGGCGGTGAGCTGCTCGGCCAGACGAATTCGGAGACCGCTCCACCGGTGACGGAGATCGCGCCTGCGGGTGTCACATCGTCCCACCAGACGGTATACGGGCCGGCCTCCAGATCCGGGTAGACGGCACTGTGGAAGACACCGGCCAGCACGTGCCGTTCCCGGACGGCGGAATGGGTGCGTGGCCCGTCCCGGTCGGCCCGACTGATCTCGATCTCCCGCCCGTGCAGCTCCCGGCCGGTGTGGATGATCAGCGCGCCGGAGTCGCCGCCGAGGTCGAGCACGACGCTACCGCTGACCGACGGTCCCAGGTCGTGGTGATGGTGCGGCATCCCGCGCTCCCGTCAGGACTTCTTCGCCGGCGGGTTGTTGAACCCGTCGTACGGCGTGCCGAGGAACGGGAAGTCGCCGAGGAACGGCGCGGTCACGTCGCCCGCGTCCAGCCCGGGGGTCACCGCCGCCGCGGCGGCGTCCGGCTTGAACGTCTTGTCCACCAGCGGAACGGTCAGCCCGGCGATCGCCCGCAGCGCGATGGTCACCACGTCGTCGCCCACCCGGCGGCCGTTCGGGAAGCCGGCCAGGTCGCCGCCGAGCACGCCGAACCGGTCCGGCTTGCGGCTGGGCCGGATCGCCGTGTTCAGGCGCAGCATGTCGGCCTGCACGTCGCCGGTGGTGTTGGCGAAGCCGTCGATCAGCCCGGCCGGTACGCCGGTCAGCAGGATCGCCACCAGGTCGGCCCGCGGCTTCTTCGCCTTGTTCAGCGTGTCCAGGTTGGGAAAGACGCCCGGGTAGAGCACCGGCAGCAGGGCCGCCAGCTCGGGACGCTCGACGAACCCGGCGAACCGCTTGTCCTCCGAGGGCGGCAGCGTGTTCCACAGGTCCTTCTTGGACATCGGCACGATGACCTCGTTGAACAACGGGTTGCCGAGTCGTGACACCTGCGTGAAGGGGCCGGCGGCGGTGTCCGCGGCCACCCGGTCGCCGAGCACCCGGACCTGTTGGCGCGACGCGCTGGTCCACACGCCGATGGTCGAGGCGCGGTCGGCGTAGCCGTACCGGCTCGCCCTGCGGCAGACCTTGCTCAGCGGCACCTGCACCGCGATGCTGTGCACGTTCAGCCCGTCCAGCGCGTTGACCGGCTCACCCTCGGTCTTGAACAGCTTCTTCCCGGCGACGTGCAGCTGCTGGAACGGCCGCAGCGTGCCCAGGTCGAACACCGCGCCCAGGTCCACGAAGAACCCGTCGGCGCGCTGGCCGGCGAAGACCTTCTCCCCGGTGGACAGCTTGAACGTCGCCTGCTTCACCAGGTTCTGGTAGTTGGGCGTGGACAGCGGACCCACGTTGCACGGCGGGCAGGGCAGCTTGTGCGCCAGCACGTGCTCGCGCCCGTCCGCGATCCGGGTCAGCCGGTAGAACTGGCGCCGGTTCCAGTTCTTGCTCTCCAGCGACTCGATCGGCCCGGTGTTGTAGAGAAAACTGTTCTGGTTCGTGATCTCGGTGGTGAATTCGAAACGATAGGTGACGTCCGGATAACCGTCGCCGTCGTTGTCGACGTGAATCTCGTACCGGACGTCGTCGCCGAACTCGAAGAAGTTGGGGCCGCCGGAGGGGAGCTGCACCGGCACGTAGTTGGCGATCAACGTGACCGTGTCCGGCTGGCTCGGACTGACGAACGCGTAGAGATCGGAGCTGTCGGCGACCGGATCCTTGGCGATCTCCGGGGCCTCACGGTGAGAGGACATGGCGGACCACACCTTCGTCGGGTGAACGGAAGTCGGGACCGGCGCCGGGAGCCCGCGCCGGGAGGGGCGGGGTCAGCGGCCGGCGGCGCGCACCAGACGGTCGGCCAGACCCCGGTCGCGCACCTGGACCCGGGTCGTGCCGACGAACACGTCCATCGCGCCGGTGGCGGCGTCGCGGAGATGGACCACGATCGGCTCGTCGCGCCGGCTCGCGGTCGGCGCGTTCTGCGCGGCGGACAGGCCCGGCACGGTGAGGGCGGCCGCCCCCAGGGTGGCACTCGCGGCGGCGGTCAGCGTCTGCCGCCGGGTCAGCCGCGGC